>JAPPDF010000039.1 GCA_028875575.1 Acidobacteriota bacterium | reverse complement strand
GCTCGCTCGACCGTAGTGACCGCTACGCTCTTCGCTCCCGAGCACGCGCTGAGGGAAAAATGCCTGCGCCATCATCACGCCCCCTGGTGAAATATGCGGGTACCCGTCGGGTGTCGAAATCAGGCCCATCAGATTCACGGGATCGGGCGATCCCGATTCACAGCTGTTTCACGGTGTATCCCTGCTTTTTCAGGAGTTCCACAACGCTATCCGCGCCTACCAGGTGGAGCGCTCCGACCACCACCAGGGTGGTTCCCGGCCGATCCAGCAGGGGCTCGATCCGGAGCACCCAGTTCTTGTTTCGATCGACAACCAGCCTCTGATACAGGTTGGGATAGTCCTCGAAGCTCTTCTGCATCAACTCTTCCAGAACCTCGACTTCCCCGCCGGACCAGGCTTGCACCAGTTGTTCCGTTTCTTCCCCCAGGCGATCCAGTTCGCCCAACGTCTGCACAAGGAATTCCTCCTGCAACCTGTCGGACATTCCATCGAACAGGTCCAACTGGTACTCCATCGTTTCCAAGGCACCCATCTTCTTTCCCGCCTGCTTGCCCTGGTCGAAGTAATAGCGGTCGACGCCGTGCTTGGGGTCGAATCCCAGAGTCTGCAATTTGAAGAGGGTAAGGCTCAGACTGAGAGACCAGGGCTTGAGGTTGCGAAGCCGATCAAAGGCCAGTCCCATCGCCTCGGTTTTCTCTTTGGCCAGGGCCAAGGTCTCCGAGGAGACTCTGGCCTTGAGCGTCTCTCCCTGGAGCAATGCCTTCCGAGCGAACAATTGCTGGCTTGCCGGCGACTCGGCTTCGTCCAGGTCCAATTCCAGCAGGATCGTTTGGGCTTGCTCAAAGGCTGCTTCCGCCGCCGGAGAGACGATATGGGTCCCGGGTTTCAGCAAATGCACGGTGCCCAGTAGAAACAGGGTGCCCTTCTCGGAAGAAGCTTGCCACAAACAGCTCCTGGAGGTCTCCCGGGTTGCTGGAGACTCCTGGGCTGCTACCGCGGCGGCCCCAAGGCTGAGGCCGAAAACGATGGCCAACCATGCGAGGACAGCCTTCTTCGGCTTGCGGCCCGTGGTCCATTGAGAAAATGACATCGATCCCTTTCCCTTCCGAGGGTAGTCCCTCTTTCACACACTTGGCACACCGGCAGTAGCCGAGCCCAAACACGCCCGGCCCGCTCTTTTCGCCGGATTGCTTTCCCCGGTTCAACCCGGCGGCGAATGGTCGAGGAGTCGATTGACAATCGGCGCGTAACTGTCGATGCGCCTGTCTCGCAAGAAGGGCCATTGGCGCCGGACCGCTTCAATCCGGGACCAGTCGCATTCCGCCACCACCAGCTCTTCCTTGCGGGAAGCTTCCGTCAACACCACACCGAACGGGTCGCACAGGAATGAACCTCCCCAGAACTCCAGGCCCTCACCCTCCGGGGAGCGCTCGTAACCGACGCGGTTGACCGATGCCACGAAGATTCCGTTGGCAATGGCATGGGAACGCTGAATGGTCTTCCAGGCCTCCTGCTGGGCGGCTCCGTATTGCTGTTTCTCCGAGGGGTGCCATCCGATGGCGGTGGGAAAGAAGAGGATCTGGGCCCCGCCCAGGGCGATCAGGCGGGCCGCCTCCGGATACCACTGATCCCAGCACACCAGCACGCCGATGCTGCCGTAGCGGGTCTCGAAGGTCGGGTAACCCCGATCCCCCGGCGTAAAGTAGAATTTCTCGTAATAGAGCGGGTCGTCGGGAATGTGCATCTTGCGATAGCTCCCCAGCAAGGCCCCGTCCGCATCCAGGACGACGGCGGTGTTGTGGTAGACACCGGCCGTCCTTCTTTCGAACAGTGGAACCACCATCGCCATTCGATGTCGTCGGGCCAGCCCGGACAATACCTCGGTGGTGGGGCCCGGAATCGGCTCGGCGAGATCGAAGAAGATGTCGTCTTCCGTTTGGCAGAAGTACTGTGACCGGAACAGCTCCTGCAGGCAAAGAATCTGAACTCCCTGGTCGGCCGCCCGGCCAATGCCCTCCCGAACCTTCTCCAGATTGTCTCGAGGTTGGGGGCAGCTCGCCATCTGCAGAAGACCCACCTTTACCTTGGAGAATGTTTGTTTCCTGGTCATGCGAGTGCTTTTGGCTCACCTCCCTGCCCGGTCGCCGGCGACACTATATGGGGCCGACCTTGAAATTTCAACGGCCGGCATTTGTGCCTGCAAGCCCTGACAACCGGACCAACTCCGTGCATAGGATCGGTCCGTTTTGACGGGCAATCGGGCGACCCGGTGGAAGAATCCGTCTAAACTTGTGATAATATGGCATTTGTCAGTTTGCGCATCCCACGCCTTGCCAGGAGTTTATGATGGAGATACTGGGTGGTCCGTTGTACGCGGTTGCCGGCGCCGGAGAATCCCACGGTCCGGCCATCACGACCATCGTCTTCGGTTGCCCGCCCGGGCTCGGGATTTCCCGCGGGAGAATCCAGCGGTACCTGGACCGGCGGCGTCCGGGGAGCAGCAAGCATGGAACCCCCCGCCGCGAGCAGGACCGGTTGATTCTTTTGTCGGGGTTGTACCAGGCGGATACCGACCGCTTGACGGCCGGCGCCCCCATCCGGGTCGGCGACGCGGACCAGTCCCTTACGGTCCCCTCTTACGAGGAGGGCTACTGCAGCGGCGAACCGGTGGCGGCCCTGGTGCTCTCCTCATCCAAGCGGCCGCAGGACTATGAGCAGTTTGCAGGTCCTAAAGGGGAGGTTCGCCCCGGACACACCGACCTGGTCAAGCATCACCAGTCCCGAGGCTACGCGGACCCGAGAGGAGGGGGGCGCTCCAGCTACCGGTCCACCATCTCCGACGTGATCGCCGGCTCCATCGCCCGGATCTTTCTTCGGGAACATTTCCGCACGGTGATCCTGTCATCCATCTGCCAGGTGGGGCCGTTGAAAAGCTCGTTGACCCTGGCCGATCGGCTCGAAGACCTGCGGGAGCCCGGCTCGCGGAACTGTCCCGCGGACACCCTGGAAAGCCTGGAGAAGTCCCTGGAGGATTCCGAGATCCACGCGCTGGACACGGCCTTCGCCCGGAGCGCCGCCGAAGCCATCCGGGAAACCCGCAAGAAGGGAGATTCCCTGGGAGCATCGATCGAGGTGGTGGCGGTCAATCCGCCTCCGCTGGTCGGGGAACCACTCTATCAGAGCCTGAAGCTGCGCCTGATGGGTTCTTTGGGGGGATTGCACGCCGTTCAGTCGTGCGAGATCGGTGCGGGCTCGGCAGCCGTCGGGCGTCGGGGCAGCCAAAACAACGACCCCATCCGCCGTTCAGGCTATCAGGGCAACCACCACGGCGGATTGCTGGGTGGAGTGACTACCGGCAGTCCCTTGATCTGCCGGGTGGGGTTCAAGCCAACCTCCTCCATTCTGCTTCCCCAGCAGTCTGTCCGCAAAAACCTGGAAGAGATCGAGTTCAAGCTCAAGATGGGACGCCATGACCCTTGCGTGGGCATCCGCGCCGGGATCACACTGGAGTCGCGCCTGGCGATCGAGTTGATGAACGCGGTGCTCATGCATCAGTCTCAACGGCTGGACTTGAAGTCCCACCAGCTCTTTTGAAACAACCCTCCCGACCGTCCCGCGACGCCTGCCGGTGGACCGAAGGCAGCCCGTCAGGAAAGCCCCAGGGCGACCCTGCCGGCCGCTTGACGCCCTTGGTATCGGTGGTAGACTCAGGGCATGCGGGTCAGGCTCGCATTTCTCCAGGGGGTGTGCATCTGCCATGAAATGGATCTTCTACTTCGCCATTCTCCTGGCGGCCTTGATGTTTGTCCGGGGCGTGCTGCGGGCGTTCCTGGCGCCCATGCGGGGGCACTCCAACTTCGAGAATCCCGGCCCCTCCCGGTCCCGCGGTTCGACCGTCAAGCAGGGGACCATGGAGAAGGACCCCGTCTGCGGCACCTACGTCGACACCGACTCCGCCTTGCGCCGCTCCTTCCGCGGAGAAACCAAATACTTCTGCTCCTCGGAATGCCTTGAGAAGTTCCAGAAGAGCCGGTAGCTCAACCCTCGAAATACTCCGGACACCGATAAACGATCTTCCCCGCCACGATGGTGGCGGCCACGCGCCCTTTGAGGGCCGTTCCGTGGAAGGGAGAATTGCGGCTTTTGGACCTGGTCTGTCCGAGATCGTAGACCCATTCGGCGTCCGGGTCGAACAGGGTCAGGTCGGCCGCGCTTCCTGATTTCAGATGGCCGAGCGGCTGGTTGATCAGTTGGGCGGGTTGGGTGCTCATGAGCTCCACCACACGGCGGAGACTGATGAGACCGGGATGGTAGAGGCGGGTCAGGACCAGGCCCAGGGCGGTCTCGAGACCGATGATTCCAAAGGGTGCCTGGTCGAATTCCAGCATCTTTTCGTTGGGATTGTGTGGAGCGTGGTCGGTGACGATGCAATCCACCGTGCCGTCGACGATGGCTTCCAGCAACGCCTCGATGTCGTCCTCGGTTCGCAGGGGAGGACTCATCTTGGTGTTGGTGTCGTAGCCGCTGCAGGCCGCATCGCTGAGGGTGAAGTGGTGGGGGCAGACTTCGCAGGTGACATGAATTCCCTTGCTTTTTCCCTGCCTCACCAGATCGGCTGCGCCACGGGTGGAAAGATGGGCGATGTGGATGTGCGCGCCGGTCAATTCGGCCAGCATGATGTCCCGAGCCGCCATGGCGTCTTCGGCCGTGCGACTCATGCCCTTCAGGCCCAGGACCGTGGACTGGTACCCCTCGTTCATGCAGCCGTGGGCCGAGAGGTTGAGATCTTCGCAGTGTTCGATGACGGGGATCTTGAAGGGCAGCGAATACTCCAGCGCCCGACGCATGAGTTGTCCGTCCATCACGCCTTTGCCGTCGTCACTGATGCCGATGGCTCCCGCGTTGACCATTTCTCCGATTTCCGCCAGACGCTCCCCGGCGCTGCCCACGCTGATGGCGCCTATCGGAAACACCCGAGTCAAGGCCAGACGCTCAGCCTCCTTGAGGATGAAGCTGGTGACCGCGGGATTGTCATTGACCGGATTGGTGTTGGGCATGCAGCAGATGGAGGTAAAGCCGCCGACCGCTGCCGCCTCGGAACCGGATTGGATGGTCTCTTCGTCCTCCCTGCCGGGTTCTCTGAGGTGCACGTGGATATCGATCAAACCCGGGGACACGACCAGCCCGGAGGCGTCCAGGATTGGAATCCCCGGGGCCTGCAGGCCCGGGGCGATACGGCTGACCCTGCCGTCCTCCAGCAGGACATCGCTGACCTGGTCCAGCTCCTGCGCCGGGTCGATCACTCTTCCGCCTTTAACCAGCAAGGATGACATTCCTGACTCCTCCAGTGATTGCGGCCGCCAACACTCACCCCTCGGGGTCCCGCAGAGGTTGTTCCCTTCCTCCGATGACCAGGTAGAGCACGGCCATTCGAATGGCCACACCGCTGGCCACTTGTCCCAGGATCACCGAATAGGGTCCGTCGGCCACCTCCGACGCGATTTCCACGCCACGATTGATGGGACCGGGATGCATGATGATGGCGTCGGGCTTGGCCGACCTCATGCGCTTGGCGGTAAGCCCGTAGTAGCGGAAGTATTCCCGCACCGAGGGGAAGAAGGCCTCTCGCTGGCGCTCCATTTGAATGCGCAGCATCATCACCACGTCGGCCCCCTCCAGGGCTTCGTCCATTCGATCGGTCACGGTCAGCGATCCGTCTTCGCTGCCCATCCGTTCGAAGCCTACCGGGAGCAGGGTCGGCGGTCCGCAGACCGTCACCCCGGCACCCATCTTCCCCAGCAACAGACAATTGGACCGAGCCACACGGCTGTGGGCGATGTCTCCGATGATGGCGACCCTCAGTCCCTTCAAGGCGGGCTTGTGGTCCAGAATGGTGAGCGCGTCCAGTAGCGCCTGAGTGGGATGCTCATGGGCCCCGTCACCCGCGTTGACGATGCAGGCCGTACAGCTTCCAGCCAGTTGATGGGGGGCTCCGGCCGAAGAGTGTCGAATCACGATGACGTCCGGGGCCATGGCCTCCAGGTTTCTGGCCGTATCCACCAAGGTCTCTCCTTTTACAATGCTGCTGGAGGAAGTCGAGATATTGATGGCGTCGGCACTGAGTCGCTTGGCTGCGATCTCGAAGGAGGTGCGCGTCCGGGTAGAGGCCTCGAAGAAAAGATTGATAACGGTCTTGCCGCGAAGCGTGGGTACTTTCTTGATGGGACGGGTTGAGATTTCTCGAAGAGACTTGGCCGTCTCCAGGATCAATTGAATCTGATCCACCGACAGCGGCTCAATGCCCAGCAGGTGT
Organism: Acidobacteriota bacterium; assembly: GCA_028875575.1. Classification (NCBI taxonomy): domain Bacteria; kingdom Pseudomonadati; phylum Acidobacteriota; species Acidobacteriota bacterium. Next base: position 45,651 of record JAPPDF010000039.1, on the reverse strand, counting down.
TTGGCATTGAATGACACCGGGCCTCCCCGGGAGGTGGGTGGGGTGGACGCGCCGGACTTTGAGGCAATGGCTTCAGGACTCATGAAGCAGGTTCAACCAGCAGAACTCCCTCGCGACGATCGATCTCCTTGAGCCGGACCTCCACCATCTCCACCGCGTCGGTCTCGACCGTCTTGCCCACAAAATGGGCCTGGATGGGCAACTCCCGATGTCCCCGATCGATCAGGACACAGAGCTGAATGGCCTTGGGCCGGCCGTAATCCACCAGGGCGTCCATGGCGGCCCGCACGGTGCGCCCGGTGAACAGGACATCGTCCACCAGCACCACGATCTTCCGGTCCAACGGGAAATCGATTTCGCTGCTCTGTACGATCGGCTGGGTGGCTACCGAGGAAAGGTCGTCTCGATAGAGATTGATGTCGAGATGACCGACCGAAACCTTGACAGCCTGTATTTCCCACAGAGCCCCGGCCAGACGCTCCGCCAGCGGCACCCCGCGGCGGCGAATGCCAACCAGCGCCAATCCATGCTGACCCCGGTTGTGGTCGAGGATCTCCCGCGCCAGCCGGCGGATGGTGCGCTCGATCTGATCGGAGCTCATAAGTTCTTCTTTTTCAATCGGTCCCATTAGACTAATCATCATTTGGCCGGCTGCCGCTCACCGCAAAACCGCTCGAATACTACCACAGCAGGCGCTGGTCCGTCACCTCGGCCGCGGGATTGGCAGGCTCGGCAGTTCTTGTTTGAAATAAACGCTGCGTCTCAGGAAGCCGTAGCTTTACGGCGTCGCGTATGCCCCCCTCCGCATCAGCCTTCGCCTGCGGCTCGGCTTCTGCGACTCCCCCTCCAGGGGGGAGTGATTCTCGCGTTACAAACCGCAAACATCGTTTATACATTAGACCGCGAACATGATTTACATCCCGCCGAGGAATCGGGCAATAAGCCTTGTGCTGGCCTCAAGAATCACTCCCCCCTTGAGGGGGAGTCGGTGAGACAAGGGCCCCGCCCGCAGTCGAACCGGTGGGGGGGACGGAATTAGCGAGATCGCCAGTTAGGAGATTCAGCCTGCAGTCGAGCCGGAGGGGGGGCAGTCTCCGAGGTTCGTAAGAGGCTTCGAGCCCCTTCGTGGATTACTCTTTCCGAGAACCGACTTCTCCTACCGTTGGAGAGGAATGCAGGTTAATATCGCAATCGTTTCTCCGGGACCGAACCCACCAGACCCATGAAGCCCGAAGACCTGCTGCTGGCGCCCGAACTTTCCACGGAAGAGGTGACGGAATTCCTCGGCCGATTCGGATTCTCGGACCCGGCAGCCGCCGACCGCAACCTGCAGTTGATGGCGGAGGACGTGACTACCCGGCTGGCCCTGGCACGCATGCTGGGCAAGTTGCTGGAGGTGGTTCGGGAAACACCCGACCCCGACGGAGCTCTCAACCACTTCGAACGCCTGCTGGGGGTGGTCAGCCACCCGGTGAACTTCCTGGGCTTCCTGGGCGACACCGCCGAGGCCCTGGAGGCGGTGCTCCTGATCTGCGGCTGTTCCAGCTACGCCTCCGAAATTCTCATTCGCGACCCGGAGACCTTCTACTGGCTGCTGAACGAGCTGGGCGCGCCCTGGCCCAAATCCCTGGCCTCCTATCGCAATGAAGCCCGCCAGGCCATCTCCCCGGGCTGGGCTGACGAGGATCCATTGAGGGCTCTGGCCCGCTTCAAGCGCCGGGAGATGTTGCGCATCAGCGCCCGCGATATTTTGAGGGTCATCGACGTGGGCGGAACTACCACGGAGCTGTCTCGGCTGGCCGAGTCCGTCATTGACTGCGTATACGAGATTTGCCGGGCCCGCCTGGTGAGCCGGCACGGAATTCCCCAAACGCCCGACGGCCGGGGCGGAATGAGGGAGGCCCGCTTTACGGTGCTGGGAATGGGCAAGCTGGGAGGGGAGGAGCTCAACTACAGCTCCGATATCGATTTGATCTACTGCTACGACGGGGAGGAGGGCCAAACCGGGGGTGGGGAGGCCTGCTCGAAAGCTCCGCTCTCGAACAGTCCTGCCAAAACCATCTCAAACCGCGAATTCTTTACCAAGCTGGCTCGCATGATCACCCAAGCCCTGTCGGAGTCGACCGTTGAAGGAGCCTTCTATCGGGTGGACTTGCGGCTGCGGCCCGAAGGCAGCACCGGAAACGTTGCCACGTCGCTGAACGACTATCGGAACTACTATGGCAGTTGGGGGGAAACCTTCGAACGACTGGCATTGATCAAGGCGCGCCCGGTGGGCGGATGCAGGGAACTGGGACGGATCTTCTGCGAAACCTTTCGACCTTTTACCTACCGCAAATTCCTGGATTTTGCCTCTCTGGAGGAGCTTCAGGAGATCAAGAACCGCATCAACGCCAAGTTGGGTTCAACGGGAAAGCAGGAGCGGCACGTCAAGCTGGGGGAGGGAGGCATTCGCGAAGTCGAATTCTTCGTCCAGGCGCTCCAGCTCATCTACGGGGGTCGCCATCCGCACCTGCAGCAGGCGCAGACGGTGCAGGCCCTGGAGGCGCTGCACCGGGCCCGGTTCCTCAATACCCGGGAACATCGCGGTTTGCGAGAAGCCTACGAGTTTCTGCGCGACCTGGAGCACAAGCTTCAGATGGTCTTTCATTTCCAGACGCACGAATTGCCTGAGAAGGAAGAGGACCTCTACAAGTGCGCCCGGCGCATGGGGATTGCCGGCTCCACTGACGCGGAAACCGTGGACAGGTTCCGGCAAACCTACGCCCGGCACACGGCGCTGGTGCACGGCATGTTTGAAGACCTGGTGGCCTGGCGACGAGGGGGTGCTGCCGGCGTCGAGATCCGTGAGGCGGCGCTGGTGCTCCATCCGGGACTTGCGGAGCAGGAAGCCCACCGGATGCTTGCCGCCCGGGGATTTTCAGACCTGAGAACCGCCTACCACCAGATCACCCTGTTGCGGGATGCCCCCTCCTTCGCTCATGCCCCCTCCCGGATGCGCAACCTGCTGGCCAACCTGATGCCGAGACTGCTGAGCGAACTGCAGTCCAGCCCCGACCCCGACGCCGGCCTGTCCGCATTCGAAAGTTTCGCCGACGCCCTGGGCGATCGGGATTCGCTCTACGGCTTGCTGAACGAGTCTCCGGGTGTTCTGGCCCGGCTCCTGAGACTGCTTGCCTCCAGCCGATTTCTTTCGGACTTCCTCTGCAGACGGCCCGAATTCTTCGACACCCTGGTCCGCCCCGAGGGGTTGAAACGGCAGAAGACACTCGCACGCTTCTCGACCGAGTTGGCCTCGCTGCTCCGGGAAGCCGGCAATGACTGGGAAAAGCGCAGGTGTCTGAGACGCTATCAGCAAACCGAGATGTTCCGAATCGGGATGAAGGACGCCTTGGGCGAGTTGAGCCGGGACCAGGTCGGGAAGCAGATGGCGGGCCTGGCCGAGTGCTGCCTTCTGGCCGCCTTCGATCTGGCCTGTGAAAGCCTGGAAGACCGTTTCGGCCCGGGCTTCACCGGCTGGGCGCGCGAGCAGGTGGCCGTACTGGCCATGGGAAAGATGGGCGGCGCCGACCTCAGCTACCACTCCGACCTGGACCTGGTCTACTTCTATGCGGACGCGGATGCCGCGGCCAGTTGGGAGAGCCAGCGCCGCTGCGTCCGCCTGGTCGAGCGCCTCGACGAGATCCTTTCGGTGTCGCAGGGCGAGGGAACCATATACCACATAGACACGCGGCTGCGGCCCATGGGGAGCAAGGGGGATCTGGTCACTCCTGCAACCCGCTACCGTGAATACCTGGCCACACGGGCGGAAGCCTGGGAGCGCCTGGCGCTGTCCCGCCACCGCTTCATCTTGGGTGGGCGCCGCATTCGACGACAGATCGGCGCCATGATTGACGGGTTCGTCTATCAGCCGGAGTTGAGACCGGAGGAGGTCTCTCAGATCGCTCACCTACGAGGTCGCATGGAAGTCGAGCTGGGCAGAGAGGCCCAGCAAGGCCGATTCCATTTGAAAGCCGGGGCCGGAGGTTTGCAGGATGTGGAATTCGCCACCCAGTTGTTGCAGCTCAAGTATGGAGGAGAGTATCCCGAGCTCCGCAACCCCCGTACGCTCACGGCCATGGCTCGCATGGAAAGACGGGGACTACTGGGCGAGGATGCGCTTCACGACCTGTCGGAGGGTTACCGGTTCCTGCGCCGGCTCGAGAACAGACTGCGAATTGCAGCCACCGATGGCGTCTCCACGATCTCTCGAGACCCAAAGCACTTGCGCAAGCTGATTCTCCTTTTGGGGGAACCCAAGACTCCTTACTGCCAATCCCCGGAAGCCTTCACCGACCACTACCTGGCAACCACCCGCCGCGTCCGGCGCCACTACCGGGAAATCGTGGCCAAGCTGGGTGGGGACTAGTGTTCTGTTTCAGAAATAGAGTTGCCATATTTCGGGGCGCAACGGCGCCGGATTCTAGGAGCGACGACGATGCAATGCCCCTTCATTGTGAGGAGGAGCGACGACGAAGACGGCGCCGTTCCGCCCGAACCCGTAGGGCCGTTGGAGGTTCCCGGGAGGGGAAGCAAAATGGTGCCTGTTTCTCTGAAACGCATGGAATTTCTCAATCCGACCGTATCTCCGTGGAACCTCCATCGGAGATGGTAACTTTATTTCTGAAACAGGACACTAGCCCGCGCGGTAGGTGGCTGGCGGTTGTTGGAAGGGCAGTGCGTTGCGGAAGGGCGCTACTCATCCCCCGGCCTGGCGTTGGGGGAAGCGGGGAAAGCAGCATTGCCGAGCGGAAGTCCGGGCGTGCACCCCGTCGCTGGCCGGGAAGGGGCGGACCCTTGGGTCAGCGTTTCCCCGAACTCCCGTCGAACCGGGATGATGGGGTCAATTGACGTCCTTTTCTCCGGTCCGTATGTTGTATCCCTCATCTACCGGAAGGACGAAAATCCGGCCGTCTCCGATCTCTCCGGTTCTGGCGGCCTCAATGACGACTTTCAATACCTCGTCGACCTGATCATCCGGCAGCACCAAATCGATCATCATCTTGGGCAAAAGGGTCACGCTGTATTCCCGGCCCCGATAAATGGCCTTATGGCCTTTCTGGCGACCATGACCGCGTACTTCCGATACGGTCATTCCGGAAACATTGACCTGGGACAGAGCTTCCCGGACTTCCTCTACTTTGTTCGGCCGAATGATGCATTTCACGAGCTTCATGGATTTCCCCTTCCTCGTAGCGGTAACCAGCAAAGCGAATTTCGAATCAAACAACTACACCAGATCCAGCTTGAGGGAACCACGACTTGGATGCCGGCATTTCGTTGACGGGCTCATGGCTCTAACCCTCCGAGTCGAGCCGAATCCGGATCAGGCCCCATCCAGAGCCCGATGCAACGAATGTTCCAGCGCCTGCTGAGGCAGAGAGGTCAACTTCCCTCCCGCCTGCGTCAAGTAAAAGACGTCAATGGCTTTGTGTCCTTCGGTGGATATGAGGGCGACGTCGATGTTGCAGTCGTTCCTCGCCAAGTTGGTGGCAATAGTATACAGGAGCCCAAACCGATCGCGGGTCACGATTTCCATCAATGTGTACTTGTCCGAGGCATGGTCATCGAAACCCACAAAGGTATGAATCGGACTCCAACTCTTGGACCGAAAAAGAATACTACTTTCCCTTTTCTTGAGCAACACCGCCAGATCCTGGCGCCCCAGCACTACCTCACGCAGGGTGTTCTGAAAGGCATCCATCTCGCTACGGTTCATTTTGAACGTGTGCAGCCGGTCCTCGAACTCGATCAAATCCAGGATCAGGCCGTGGCTGTTGGCGAAGGCCTGCCCCCGAACGATATTCATGCCATAGCAGGCCAGGACCCCGGTTACTTTGGCGAACAGGTTGGGGCGGTCCAAGGCCATGAAGGTTAGCCGGTAGGTCGACCGATGCCGGGTCAGCCGGCTGACGATGTCGGTAGGGGAACGGATTCCCTCGGACAATCGATAGTGCTCGGCGATGTGTTCCGTGGGAGTGAAGCGCAGATAACGCCGCGGAAACCCATCCAGAAAGTCCTGCAGCCGGGAGTTGTCGGGGCCTTCCCCCACCAGGTCGGAAACTTTGTCCATCAAGCCGGAATCCTCGTTCAGGTGCCAGCGCTCATCGGCGAAGTCCCGGGTCAACTGAGCATTGGTTTCCACGTAGAGCTGCCATAGCACGTCTTCCTTCCATGGGGTCAGAGCCTCGGGACTGACGGCGGTGATGTCGGCGTAGGTCACCAGGCAGAGCAGGCGGAGATTGTCCTGGCTGCCCACAAACTCGGCAAATCGCTTGATTACGGACTCATCGGTCACATCTCTCCGCTGAAAGGTGTTGGACATCTCCAGGTGGCCGCTGACCAGGAATCGGACCGTTTCGAGATCTGCCAGGGGCAGTTGAATCCGCTCGGCAATCCGGTCGACGGCCGCCAGGCTCTTCTCGCAATGGTTGCCCGGCTCGGCTTTTCCGACGTCGTGAAACAGCAGGGAGAAGAGCAGCAGATCGGGACGTCGGAGGCCTTTGAGAATCTCGCCGAAGCGAAGGCTTCTCTCCGTTCGCCCGCGATAAAGTTCTTCCAGGTTCCTGACGGTCAGAAGGGAATGCTCATCCACGGTGTACTTGTGAAAGAAGTCCTGGGTGACGTGGCAGCGTATCCGATCGAACTCCGGAAAGATCTGCCCCAACAGTCCGATCTCGTGCATCAGGAACAGAGCGTCGTAAACCCCGTGGCGCTGGCGCAGCAACCTCAGGAAGTGATCCCTGACTTCCGCCGAGGCCCGAAGCCTTTCACCGATCAGCGGCAGATTTCTCCGGATCTGGTCCAGCGCCTCTTCGCTGACCGGAACCTGGTACCTCACCGAACGGGAGAACAGTTTCAGAACGTTGAGAGGGTTCTCCGGAATCACAGCTTCCCGGGGAAACGCCAGAGCGCCTTTCCTGACAACGGTGGTGGTCCAGGTCTTTTTCAGGGAACGCCTGTGGCGCCTCACCGGGGGGAAGGCTCTCCGAACCATGGATTCGCAAAAGGCGTGAATGACCTTGGCCTTCAGGAAGTAGTCCTTCATGAGGTTCTCCACCGCCATCCAGGGGGTGTCGGCAGAGTAGCCCAGCACCTTGACCATTTCTTCCTGCGACTCGTGAGACAGGACGTTCCGGTTGCGTCCGGCCAGAACGTGAAGGTAGGTCCTCAACTGCATCAGGAACCGTTGCGCCGCTCTGAGCTCGTCCCACTGGCCCTGGTTCAGGAGGCCCAGCTCGATCAGGCCCTGCCCCGACTCGACTCCGTAGAGGAGTCGACTCAGCCAGCCGGCCACCTGAAGATCTCTCAGGCCGCCCGGGGCTTCCTTGACGTCGGGCTCCAACTGGTAGATGGTCGAGCTGAAACGTTTCTGCCGCTCTTCGTAGCTGTCCACCAGAATACGCAGGAACTGCTTTCGCTGGCGCTTGAGGAGCCGTCTCACGTCCCGTTGCAGGAACTGTTGATAGAGGCGGGAGTCGCCGGCCACCAGGCGCGTTTCCAGCAGGGCGGTAGCCAGCTCCAGGTTCTCCGGATCGAAGCGATAGCGGTTCAGCTCCAGGATCTGGTGGCCAATGTGTAACCCCAGATCCCAAAGCGGATGAAACAGCCTCTTGAGGAAGGTTTCGTCCTCTTCCCGGAGGCGGCCGGCAAATAGCACCAGGATGTCGATGTCCGAATAGGGATGAAGCTGGTTTCGGCTGAATCCCCCGGCAGAGAGCAATGCGATCCCGTTGCGGCCGGGCGGCAGGGCGGTTCGAGCTTCACGGTAGGCATCCTCCACCACGCCCCTGATGAGCCCGGTCATGGACCCAAGCGTGGTCTCCACTTGCAGGTGGCCGCAAAAATCCTCTTTGAGCCGATCGATCTGCCGGTTCAGTTCTGCGCGTTTCATGGCTGGCAGCATTCTTTCCCAGATAAAGCCGAGAAATCAAACCATAGTTGACCGGGGGTAATCGACCGCGGGCAATCGGATTGACAGCGACCCGGGCCTGAGCTAAGCTGCGCCTGTTTCGACAGCACCGACATCACGGCAGGCCCGCCCCGATCCATGGACAATCCCACCTCACCAGGGGACGAGCAGCAACGGCTCGACTCCAATGCCAAGAGGCTCTTCTGGGCCAGCTTTATTGCCCTGGTGGCCACCGCCTTCGGCTTCATCGTGCGTACCCAGGTCATCAACGAATGGGGAGTCCAGTTCAACCTGAGCGAGACCCAGAAAGGCGAGATCTTCGGTGTGGGGCTTTGGCCTTTTGCCTTGAGCATCGTCCTGTTCAGTCTGGTGGTGGACCGCATCGGTTACGGCAAGGCCATGGCCTTCGCCCTTGTCTGCCATCTGGCCTCGGCCGTGATCACCATCCTGGCCCAGGGTTACTGGGGTCTCTATATCGGGACCTTCATCGTGGCGCTGGGCAATGGGACGGTTGAGGCGGTGGTCAATCCCGTGGTGGCCACCATGTATCCCCGCGACAAGACCAAGTGGCTCAATATCCTGCATGCAGGCTGGCCGGGAGGACTGGTTCTGGGCGGCATACTGGCCCTCATGATGGGCGGCGTGGACTGGCATTGGAAAGTGGCCTTGATCCTGCTGCCGACGGCAGTCTATGGACTGATGTTGCCCGGCTGCAGATTCCCCGTGCAGGAAAGGGTGCAGGCCGGCGTCTCCTACAAGGCCATGCTCCAGGAAGCAGGCATCCTGGGCATCCTGATTGTGGTGGCTCTGATCGTGAGCGAGGTTGGCCGCGTTTTTTCCTGGCCACTGACGGTTCAACTGGTGTTGGGTGGCGTTCTGGTAGGTGGCTACACCCTCTACGTGCGTTCCTGGGGCAGGATGATGTTCTTCTTCCTTCTCCTGCTGATGATTCCGCTGGCCACCACCGAGTTGGGCACCGATAGCTGGATCACTTCCCTCATGGCTCCCGAAATGAGCCAACTCGGAATCCATCCGGGGTGGGTGCTGGTCTACACCTCCCTCATCATGATGATCCTCCGCTTTTTCGCGGGTCCGTTCGTGCACAGGCTTTCTCCTCTGGGACTGTTGGCCGTCAGCAGCCTGGTGGCGGCGGTCGGCCTGGTAGCCTTGTCAAAATCGACCGGAATCGCCATTCTGCTGGCGGCGACCCTTTACGGTTTCGGCAAGACCTTCTTCTGGCCCACCATGCTGGGCGTCGTTTCCGAGCAGTTTCCCCGAGGAGGCGCCCTGACCCTGAACGCCATCGCAGCCGTGGGAACGCTCAGCGTTGGAGTGGTCGGCGCCGCCTTTCTCGGCCACGTTCAGGACCGGGTGATCGAACGCGAGCTGCACGCGCAGAATCCTGCTCTGCACGCCCAGGTGGTGAGCCGGGAGAAGGTGAGCGTGTTCGGCAGATACCGGCCCCTGGACCAGGAAAAGCTTCAAGCCGTAGGCGCGGACGACCTCCGCCTGATCGCAGAGGTCCAATCCGGCGCCAAGAAGGATGCCCTCATGACAGTGGCCGTCCTGCCCCTCATCATGCTCGGGGGGTATCTCGTTCTGATGGCCTACTTCAAGCGGATCGGAGGCTACCGGGCCAGACTTCTGGACCAGCCCAGCCGAAGCTGAAACTGGCGTGATCCTTTGCCTCCCTTTGACCGCTGACAGCAAAACTGTGTTTGCCGGTTCATCAGCGACCGCCGACCGGCAAAATCCTGATCCACAAGGAGGAAACCATGGCCGACTACATTCGGGTGGCCGGAGCCGATGAGATTGCGGCAGGGCAGGGCCGAACGGTTGAGGTCGACGGAAAGAGAATCGCGGTGTTCAACGTGGATGGCGATCTGCATGCGATCGACGACACCTGTGTCCACCGGGGCGGACCGCTGGGCGAGGGCTCGCTGGACGGCAACGTCGTGAGCTGCCCCTGGCATTCCTGGCGATTCGACGTGGCCACCGGCGCCTGCCTGACCAACCCGCGGGCCCAGGTGGGATGCTACCCGGTCAAGATCGAAGGAGATGACGTCTGGGTGAGCTGTTGAGAACCATGATTAAGGAGTAAGTCGGCGGTCTTGCGTTCATGCCAGCGTCATGCTAAGATCATGACATGGCCAACCTTCAAGTAAAGAACATCCCGGAAGATCTTCACGAGCGCCTGCGCCGCCACGCGAGAGAGAACCACTGCACCCTGAGCGCGTCGGTACTGGCCGCGCTCGAACGCGAGTTGGCGAGGTGGGAGTGGCGCAAGCACCTGGCTCAGCGCCCCAAGACCCGCCTCGGAGTACCGGCGGCAGCGTTGCTTCTGGAGGAACGTTCACACCGAGACCTGGAGATCGGGTGACCGGGTACGTTGTCGATGCCTCAGTTGCGGTCGAGTACCTCCTGAGGACCTCCCTCGGACGGGCCGTAGCAGACATGATCGAGAATGCATCCCTGTCAGCGCCCGAGTTGATGGACGCAGAGGTCTTGTCGGTGTTGCGCCGCGCGGTGCTGAAGGGTCACCTCGAGGAGTCGCGGGCATCGCTGGCTATCGATGACTTGGCCCACTGGCCGGTGGACCGAATTTCGCACCGGTACTTGGCTCGTCTGGCTTGGCAGTATCACCGCAGCGTCAGCGCCTACGATGCCTTCTATCTCGCAGCCGCCCGCACACTGGATATTCCCCTCTTGACCGCCGACGGAAGACTTTCCAGAACCTCGGGCCTGAAAGTCGTGGTACAGCACGTCCATATTGGTTGACTCCCGGCTTTTGCATGCCTATAGGTTCTGCCTGCCATGGCCTGCTCCCGCCGGAACCACTGAGAAAACGGTCCCTGCCTTAAACTTGCTTAAAAACCCGGCCGGCGGGTACAATATTGTCGTCGGGTTTTCGCCTGCTCTCACTGGACTTGAATCGTTGGCGGCGGGAAGGAAGAAAGCATGGACAAGGGAAAAATCAAGTTCCTGGCCGGCTCTCTGGTTATCGTACTGGCGGTTGCTTGGCTGGGGTTCAGCAGCTTCGACGAAAGCGTGGCCTACTACAAGACCGTCGGCGAATTGCAGGCCATGGGGGACGAAGCCTACGGCCGCCGGATCCGGGTAGCCGGCAACGTCGTTCCCGGGAGCATCCTGAAGGCGGATGAAGGAGTGCGGTTCACCCTGGAACAAGAGGGACATAGCCTGAATATCCGCTACGTAGGGAAGGATCTGCTGCCGGACACCTTCAAGGACGACGCGGAGGCCATGGCGGAAGGCAAGCTCATGCCCGGCGGAGAGTTTCAGTCGACGGTGGTTCAGGCCAAGTGCGCCTCCAAGTACGAGGCCACCTACAGCCAGGAAGCCCTCAAGCAGGCCGCCGGTCAAAACCAGTGACCCTGCCGGCAAGGACCGGGCAGTGAAACGCCGAGAGTTGTTCCTTCCGGCGTCTATCCTCAGGTCAATTCAGCACCGAACCCCTATAGAAATCACTCCATGCAAGTCTTTTTGACCGATGTCGGACAGTTCACCATGCTGCTGGCCTTCGGCCTGTCCTGTTATGCGCTGGTTGCGTCGCTGCTGGCAGGGAAGTTCGGGCACCGACGTCTGGCCGCCACCGGAGAGAGAGCCGCCGTCGCCGTCACTGTCCTGGTGACCGTCGCCGTGATGAGCCTCTGGTACCAGCTCGTCACCAGCAACTTCCAACTCCAGTATGTCGCCTCCTCCAGCAACCAGGCCATGCCCTGGTACTACAAGGTGGGGGCGCTGTGGGGAGGACAGGAAGGTTCGCTTCTCTTCTGGTGCTGGATTCTGACCCTCTTCTCCATGGTGACCGTCCTGGTCCATCGCAAGAGAAATCCCGTCCTGATGCCCTGGGTGGTTGGAGTGGTCGCCATGGTGACCACCTTCTTTCTGCTGGTCAACAACTTCGTCGCCAACCCCTTCGACGCCATCGGCGTGTCGCAGGCCGGGCAAGCGCCGGTGCCCTGGACTCCCCCCGACGGTCAGGGACTCAATCCCCTGCTGCAATACTGGGCCATGGTGATCCACCCGCCCATCCTCTACGTGGGCTACGTCGGATTCACCATCCCCTTCGCTTTCGCCATTGCCGCCCTGATCACTCGGGAACTGGACGAGGATTGGATCCGTACGACCAGGCGATGGATGATGGTCCCCTGGCTGTTCCTGGGAACGGGAATCCTCTTGGGCGCCATGTGGGCTTACGTGGTGTTGGGCTGGGGCGGATACTGGGGGTGGGACCCGGTGGAAAACGCCTCCCTGATGCCCTGGCTGACCGGGACGGCCTTCCTGCACTCGGTCATCATGCAGGAACGCAAGGGGATGATGAAGGTATGGAACATGGTCCTGATCCTGGCCACCTTTCTGCTGTGCATTCTCGGCACTTTTCTGACTCGCAGCGGAATCGTTTCCTCGGTCCACTCTTTCGCCCAGTCTCCGATCGGTCCCTACTTCTCTTCCTTTCTGATCCTGATGACCGCCCTGTCGCTCTACTTTCTCTTCACCCGACTGGAAGAGCTCAAGAGCGAGAACCGACTGGACTCGGTGGTTTCCAGGGAAAGCAGCTTCCTGTTCAACAACCTGGTTCTGTTGGCGACCACCTTTGCCGTGTTGTGGGGAACCATCTTTCCGATCCTGTCGGAATGGGTCACCAACGAGAAGAGAACGGTAGGGGCTCCTTTCTTCAACCAGGTCAACATCCCCATCGGGCTGTTCCTGCTCTTCCTGACCGGTGTCGGACCCTTGCTGGCCTGGAGAAAAACCTCCCTGCGCAGCCTGAGGAAGAACTTCACCATTCCGCTGGCGGCCGGGCTGGGGGCGGGAGCGGTGTTTGTCGCTTTCGGGATGCGCCATTTCTATGCGACCGTCTGCCTCGTTCTCTGCGTCTTCGTATTGGTGACCATTCTGGCCGAGTTCCATCGGGGCGCCCGCGCAAGGCGCCGGCAGGGTCAGGCCTACTGGCAGTCGCTCTGGATCCTGACCTTCCGCAACACCCGCAGGCATGGCGGCTATATCGTGCACGTGGCCATGGTCTTCCTGTTCGTGGGATTTGCCGGGGCGGGCTTTGACCAGGAACAGCAACAAGCCATGGTTCCGGGGGACAAGCTGGAAATCGGCTCCTACACGCTGGAGATGAAGGAGGTCGAGAACGCCGACAACCCCAACTACTCCTCCGCCCTGGCCCGTTTGCAGGTCTGGAAGGAGGGTCGGGCCCTCTCCGAGATCAAGCCGGAACAGCGCCTCTACAAGACCAGCAAGCAGCCCACTTCCGAGGTGGCCCTCCACCGGACGCTCAAGGAGGACCTTTACGTCGTCTTTGCCGGCCCCGACCAGGATGGGTCCAGTTTCATCATTCAGGCCTACATCAAGCCGCTGGTCGCCTGGATCTGGATCGGAGGAGCCGTCTTTATCCTGGGGACGGTGATCTGCCTGATCCCCAACCAGCATGAGCGGGCGGCTCAGAAAGTTCCGCTGAAAGTCGAGGCCAGGTCTTATGCCAAAGTCTAGGACAGGCCCTGGGACGCAGTACAAACCGCTTGCGGTTCCATTCCGGTCCCACGGCTTTGCCTGGGTCCGCTACCGGTTTTCGGCCCTGATTCTGCTTCTGGCAATCCTGCTTCCCCCACCGGCCTCCGCTCAGATCTTTTCGCCCGAAGTCAAGAAGGTCTCCGAAAACTTTGTCTGTCAATGCAGCTGCAACCACCAGCTCTCGGGCTGTGGCATGCTGCATTGTGGTTCCGCCAACCCGCTGAGAAGCGAGATCGACCAGAAGCTGCAGGCGGGGATGACGGAAGAGCAGATCGTCGACGACTTCGTGGCCAAGTACGGTGGCGTTATTCTATCGGCGCCCACAGGCGAGGGCTTCGACCTGGTAGCCTGGACCCTGCCGGTGGTGGCTCTTCTGGCAGGGCTGCTCGTGCTCTATCGGGTCGTCAGGGTATGGACCCGGCGCCGGCCGCTCCCGGCGTCGACTCCGGCCGTCCCGGAGGCCATTCCGGAAGCGTATCGAAACCGGATGGAGAAGGAGTTGAAGGATTTCGACTGACCCCCTGTTCCGGAGTGGCGCCATCACCCAAGCAGAGGGCATCCTTTGAGATTCGAGGTTAAGTTCCCATGGTCTGGCTGGCTCTGACATGCATACTGATCTCCCTGGCCGCGGCCTTTTACGTCTTTCGCCCGCTGCTTTCCACCGCCGGCAGTCCCTTCCTGGTGGACGTCGACAGCCGCTCCACAGGCCTGAAGCGCCTGCTGAGAAGGAAGGAGACCATCTACGAGAACATCAAGGACCTGGACTTCGAGTACAAGATGGGGAAACTCTCCGACGAGGACTACCAGCGACTCCATCAGGACTACCTGACAGAAGCCTACGGGGTGGTGAGCCAGATCGAAGCGATCCAACCCGAGCCGCTCGACCGCACGGGTAGTCCTCAGGTGGTGGCGGTGCTCAAGAGCGGCAAGCGCCCCGGCAAATCCAGGAAGCCTTGAACAGAAAACCTTCCCATCCTCCCCATCCGTCGGGGTTCCAATCGACACATCGCCCCTCCCTCCAGCCTTCCCAGGGCAGAGAATTTTCGGGGGCTCAGCGAAAAGGGGCTGAGCGACTTTCATGATAGCCACCGTGCCCGGCCAATGCCCCCTCCGGAGACGCAAGGAAGGTCCCCGCCCGGTCTTCCGCGGCCTTGGACTGCTCCCAGCCGTTCTCTGGGCATCCAGCCTTTGCTTGCAAGCAGCCTGGGCCCAGTCCTCCGTCTCCGGGCAGGTGATCAACGGGACCACCGGACGGCCGGCGGTCAACCAGAAGGTGGAGCTTCTCACGCTGGGAGAGGGAACGAATGCCACCAAGGAAACCTTCACTGCTCAAGGAGGTCGATTCACCTTCGAGCAGGTCGAGTTGGCCCCTTCGAGCCCGCATATCCTGCTGCGCACCATCTACCGGGGTGTCAACTACAATCAGTCGCTGTCTTCCACGGCCGAGATGGAGGACCCTCAACTCCTGACCATCTACGAAACGGCCTCCCAGCTCGCCGAAGTCGGCGTATCCATGCCTTTCATGGTCGCCCTGGCTCACGGCAACGAGTTGCGGATCGAGCACCAATATCTCCTCACCAACAACTCCCAACCCAGGCGAACGCTGGCGAATTCCCTGTCGACCTTCGAGTTCGACACACCGGACTCCCCGCTGGATCTGAAGGTGTCGGTGCTGGGCCTGGGGAGAATTCCTCTGCCTCAGCGGCCCCTCATCCGGGACGGAGGCGGCTACCGGATCAACTACCCCATGAAGCCGGGAATCAATGAAATCTGGGTCGCCTATAATGTCAGGTTTCCCAGCGACGACAGACAACTGAAGTTTCGACTGCTCAACGGGACCGACCACTCTCAACTGTTCGTGAAGCCCTCCACCCTTGAAGTCACCGGCACGGGAGTGGTTTCCACGGGCACAGACTCCCGGACCGAGTCCGCAACCTTTCACATCACCCAAATCCCCGAGGGGGAGTTTCTCAACCTCAGGATCGTGGGCGAGGCCCCCGAACACTCCCCCCATGACGGCCACGACCACGGGGAGGATTCCCAGCTCCGGGTGGTCCGAATGCCGAACCGCATCTATGAACAGCGAACTCTCATCCTGGGAACCCTGGCCGCACTGTCCCTGGCCATCATCTTCTACGCGCTGGGACAGCAATCCCGGGAACGACTTCACCAGCAGCTGCGAAAGCGCAAAAAGAAGCGCTCCTGACAGCAACATGGCGCACCTTGAATACGAATCCAGACCCCGCCCTGCCGTGCGGATCATACGAGAGTGAAACAGGGGCCTCTTACGAACCTCGGAGTCCGCCCCCCCACCGGCTCGACTGCGGGCCGGATCTCCTATCCGGCGATCTCGCCGATTCCGTCCCCCCCACCGGTTCGACTGCGGGCGAAGCCCTTGTCTCACCGACTCCCCCTCCAGGGGGGAGTGATCCTTGAGGCCAGCACGAGACGTCTCGCCCGATTCCTGGGCAGGATGTAAACCTTGTTTGTGGTCTAATGGGTAAGCAACATTCCCGCTATGTAACGCGGGTATCACTCCCCCCTCGAGGGGGAGTCGCAGAAGCCGAGCCGAATGGCGAAGGCTGATGCGGTGGGGGGCGACGCCGCGCCTCCTAGATGCGGCCTCAGCCAGCCAAGCGAAGGCTGATGCGGTGGGGGCAAGTCTCAGCTCCGCATCGTGCGACCGGGCGGCTCAAACCGGTTGCAACAGGAGTAATTCGAATCAGTCCGGCAACGCCGCCTCGCGGGACTTACAGATTCCGCTAAGTCTCTTGGCTTTACACTGGTTCCACAAACTGCAGCTTCCTGAGTTGCGGCGTTTGTTTCAATCAAGTTCCGGAGTGAGCCGATGACTGCCGATGCCGCCGTAGTCGTCGAGAACGCCGAAAAATGGTTCGGGCTCAACCCGGCTCTGGCGAATGTTTCGCTGCGCGTCCACCAAGGTGAATTCGTGGTGTTGCTGGGTCGCAACGGCGCCGGGAAGTCCACGCTGCTGCGGGTCATGGCTCGACTGGTGAAGCCCCACCGGGGCCGGGTGCGGATTTGCGGCGTGGATGTCGCCCGGGATCCCGAGCGCGGCAGGGAGCGGATCGGCCTGGTGGCTCACCAGACCCTTCTCTATCCCGGCTTGAGCGCCAGAGAGAACCTGCGGCTGCATGCCCGGCTGCACGGGATCGAGGGAGCCGGCGAACGGGTCGCCGCCGCCCTGAGCGATGCAGGGTTGGACCTGAGCGCCGATCGTCCCGTACGCGGCTTCTCCCGCGGGATGCAGCAGCGCTTGGCCATTGCCCGGGCTACGCTGCACGGCCCCGAGCTGGTGCTGCTGGATGAACCCTTCACCGGGCTTGACCTCGAAGCAGCCGAGCTCCTTTCGAAGCGGCTGCGGCAATGGGCGGCAGCCGGGAGAACCATCGTCATGGCTACCCACAACCTGGAGCAGGGTCCGGAGGGCGTCACCCGCTGGATCCTTCTGGACCGTGGCCGCATTGTGACCGAATGGACCGGCGACTCCAGGGCGGCTCGCAGCCGCTACCGGCAGTTCCTGAAAGGAGCTCCTGACAGCTCGGTGGGGCCAAGGAACTGAGAACGAGGCGTTTGAGACAGCAGATCGGTTGCAACCGGATTTGAACGCGTTTCAGGAATAGCCGTTACAGTGAGGCGCAAGGGTGAAGTTCTGGAGCCAGACGGCAGCCATCTTGATGAAGGACCTCCTGACCGAATACAGGACCAAGGATGTCCTGACCTCCATGCTGCTGTTCGGGCTTCTGGTCATCCTGATGTTCAACTTCGCCTTCGAGCCCGATTCCGAGGAAATCAGGAAGTTCGGGCCGGGGCTGCTGTGGATGACCTTCATTTTCGCGGGACTCCTGGGAATGAACCGGTCCTTCGCCGGCGAAAAGGAGAACGACGCCCTGGAGGGACTGATGTTGTCCCCGGTGAAATGGAGCAGCATCTACCTGGGAAAGATGCTGGCCAACCTGATCTTCCTGCTGCTGGCGGAGGCGATCATCCTCTGCCTGTTCTCCTTCCTCTTCAACTACGGCATCTGGCCCAGGATCGGCTGGATGGCGGCCATAACCTTCCTGGGGACTCTCGGCTTCGCCTCGGTGGGCACCCTGCTGGCCGCCGTTTCCGCCAACACCCGTATGAGCGAGGTCATGCTCCCGGTGCTGCTGGTACCCCTGGTGCTGCCCGTGATCCTGAGCGTGGTCCTGGCAACCGCCGCCAATTTCGCCCAACCCCCGGAGGAGCGGGTGATGTTTTTCTGGATGCAGGTGCTGACGGCCTACGACATTATCTTCGTGACCCTCCCCCTGATGACCTTCGACTACGTCCTGGAGAAATGAGATTCTTGGTGCTGAGGTCCATATTTGGGTAATATGTCCCGATTGTTCGGTAGGCTCCGGCGCCGGAGCGGAAGGACCCCCATGGTCGGCTTGCACAAAGGACTTGGATTGCTGGCCCTGTTGGCCATGATGGCGGCTCTCTACGCCATCTTTGTGCTGGCGCCGGTGGAGCTCACCATGGGGATCGTGCAGAAGATCTTCTACTTCCACGTTGCTTCCGCCTGGGTGGGCTTCCTGGCCATCTACCTGGTGTGCTTCTGCAGCCTCCGATTCCTGCGAAAACGTGACCGACAGTGGGACGTTCGGGCAGCCTCGGCGGCCGAGGTGGGCGCGGTCTTCCTGACCCTCAACCTCGTCAGCGGGCCCATCTGGGCCAAGCCGGTGTGGGGGATCTGGTGGACCTGGGACGCCCGGCTCACCACCACCTTCGTTCTGTGGCTGATCTACATGGGCTACCTGATGCTGCGCCGCCTGGTGGACTCGCCCGAGCAACGAGCCCGATTGAGCGCCGTCGTCAGCATTTTCGGCGCCGTGAACGCCCTGGTTGTCTACATGGCCAACCGCTGGTGGCGGACCCAGCACCCCCAGCCGGTGATCGCCGGCGGCGAGGATTCCGGCCTGCATCCGGACATGTGGTTGGCTCTGTCGGTGACCTTGCTGGCACTTGCTCTGCTCTTCTTTTGCCTCTGGAAAATGGGGTGCGACCTGGAACGATGCCGGGAATCGGTCGAAAGTCTCCGGCGAACCGCCCAGCGCCACCTGAGGGAGGTCCGATGAATCACTACCTGCTGGCGGCTTACGGGATCATGTGGCTCATCCTCTTCGGATATGTCTTCAGTATCGGCCGACGCCAACTCCGGTTGCAGCAGGAATTGGCCCGCCTGCGGGAGGCCCTGGAAAAGGCGGAAGACGACTGACCCCTGTTGGTGCGATTGGAGCGCAGTTGGACATGAACCATTCGGCCGGTCCGAAGATCGACGTCCAGGAGCGGGGAGCCCGGGGGCAAAGCCTGGATCGCCGCCTGTTCCTGCAACTGCAGGTCTTCGGCAACTGCACCCGTCCCGAGCCGGTCATTCGAACCCTGGAGCAAAGCGCCCGCAACCTGGTCCTCTATCAGGACCTGAACGATCCCAAGGGCATTGCCGTGCTGGGCATGAGCGAGGACCCCGCCTATTTCGTGACGGGATGGCGGGATCTCTTGAACTCTCCGCCGTTGGAAGGGCTGGCGCCCAAACCCGAGCTGACCATGCTGGGGAGAACCTATGCTTCGGGATTCGAACCCGACCTGGAGCACTGGTTGCTGCACAAGGCTCGCAGAACCGTGCTCAATCCGGACTGGCCCTGGGCCATCTGGTATCCTCTCAGGCGCTCCGGCGCCTTTGCCGGGCTGGAGCCGGCCCAGCAGAGCGCCATCCTGCGAGAGCACGCCACCATCGGACGGGCTTATGGAGAGGCTGATCTGGCTCACGACGTTCGCCTGGCCTGTCACGGGCTGGACAAGAACGACAACGACTTCGTGATCGGCCTGGTCGGCCGGGATCTCCATCCTCTCTCCCACATCGTGCAGACCATGCGGAAGACCCGCCAGACCTCCCAGTACATTGAATCCCTGGGGCCCTTCTTCATCGGCAGGACCCTTTGGCAGAGTCCCCTGTCTCCTACGGAATGACCTTCCCCTCCCCGCTGGACAACTTCCCGGGTCCCGGAACGAGCAGGGAAAGGGCATCGGGCTGAAGGGTTACCGACTGCGGCAAGCAGCCAATCAGCTCACCGTCGATCTGGACTCCTGTTTGCGGGCTGCCCTTGACCAGGACGGAGCGGGTGCGGAACTGGAGCACGTCCGGAAGACGAGGGTGCCTCCGGCGAACCACGTTCCAGAAATAGCGGGGAAAACGCCATCGGCTCCCGTTCTGAAAGAGACACACCTGGAAGTCTTCCGAAAAGAGGTCTGCCTGGCCGGCAATCTGAAACCCTCCGCCATAATTCCTCGCTCTGGCGATCACCGCAAAGGTGGCCTGGCTGGATTCTCCCTCCGCCTGCACCTCGAATGGGGTAAAAGGGTAGCTCAGGAGCTGCCGCAAGCTCGCAATCCAGAAGGCCCCCTGTCCCAGCAGTGCTTTCAGTCCTCCATGCACCGAACCCACAACGGCGGCGTCCACTCCGATACCGGCCATCAGAACGAAGGGCCGGCTACCGACCCGGCCCAGGGCAATTCGCCGGATCCGACCGGTCCGGAGCAATCCGGCCGCTTCGACCCAATCCAGGGGCAAACCGATTTCTTGCGCCAGGACATTGGCCGTGCCGGCAGGGATCACCATCAGGGGAACCCGGGACCCCGCCATGCCGACGACGACTTCGTTGACGGTGCCGTCTCCCCCGCATGCCACGACCAGGTCGCAACCCCTCTGCACGGCCGATCGGGCCAGACCGGTGGCATGGTTGGAGCCAACCGTCTCATGGACCTCCACCGTCAGTCCGAATGAGCGAAGGCGCTCCAGGACCGCCCGAAGCCTGCGGAACCGCCGGTACCTCAACCGCCGGGCCGCGGGGTTGTAAATCAGGGCCGCCTTCGAAAAATGCACGGGTGCCGGACGACCGCTCCCGCGCAAGGCAGGTGAATCACCCGCCGGCAGATTTCCCGAGCTGCCTGCTTTCAATTCCAAGTTCCCTCAGTTTCTGGTGCAAGCTCTGCCGGTGAAGCCCGATCTGGGCGGCCGTTCGGCTCACGTTGCCTCCGTTGGCTCTCAGGCGGGTGGCAATGTAGTTGGATTCAAACTGTTTCCTGGCTTCCCTGTAGGGCAGCGACAGCCAACTGCCGGAAGGTCGACCCGGATCCGCTTCTCCGAGCATGGACCGCCCCTCCGGACCCATATCGGACCGGGACGGCAGCTCACGGATTTCGGGAGGGAGATCATGCACCTGAATGGTCGAGGACCGCCCCAGGACGACACAGCCCTCGATGACGTTGCGCAGTTCGCGAACGTTTCCCGGCCAGGAATATCGGTGCAGCCGATCCAGGGCGTCGGTCGCCAGGGAAATGCCGGGTCTCCGGTGGCGGGAGGCATAGATCTCCAGAAAGGACTGAATGAGCAGGGGAAGGTCCTGGGATCGCAGCCGCAACGGTGGAATCTCCACGATGACGACCTTCAAACGAAAGAACAGGTCCTCGCGAAACCGGTCGGCCGCCACTTCCGCGGCAATATCCTTGTGAGTGGCGCTGAGAATCCGGACATCGACCGGGATGGCCCGGTTGCCGCCCAGGCGTTCGACCGTTCGTGCTTCCAGGGCGCGAAGGACCTTGGCCTGGGTCACCGGGTTCATGTCCCCGATCTCATCCAGAAAGAGGGTTCCCCGATGGGCTTGCTCGAACCTGCCGGCACGTTCCCGGGAAGCTCCCGTAAAAGCGCCCTTCTCGTACCCGAAGAGCTCGCTTTCGATCAGGGATTCAGGCAGGGCCGCACAGTTCACGGCCACAAAGGGCCCCGCCGCTCTGGGACTGCGTGCATGGATCTCGCGAGCCAGCACCTCCTTGCCGGTGCCGCTCTCCCCCTGAATCAATACGGTGACATCGGTGGCGGCCAGCTTTTCCGCGATCTCGAAGACTCTCAGCATGGCGGGACTCTTGCCGATCAGCCCTCCAAAGTGTCCGTCGCTCAGCACTTGCTTTTTGAGTTCCCGGTTCTCCTCCTCCAGGGCGATCCGCTCCAGGGCCCGCTGCACCGCCAGCCTGAGCTCGTCGATCTCGAACGGTTTGACGATGTAGTCGTAAGCCCCCGCCTTCATGGCCTCGACCGCGACCCTGGCCGCTCCGTAGGCGGTCACCATGATGGTGAGCGGGGGATGCGTGTCCTGCTCCAGGCTGTGGAGCAGCGCGATCCCGTCCTCGTGAGGCATGTTGATGTCGGCCAGCATGACACCGGGCCGATGCAACCGGATCAGCCGCCGGGCCTCCTCGGCGCTGCCGGCCTCGAAGACCTGAATCTCCGGACCCTCCAGAGCGCGGCGAATGCCATAGCGGGCCGCCGGCTCATCATCCACGATCAGGATTCTGTGCATGTCGGTTCCTCTTCCAGGGCTGGAATCAAGGGAAGGGTCACCTCGAAGCGGGCGCCTCCCCTCTTGGAAACAGGGCTGTGACAGGAGATTTCTCCGCCGAGATCCAAAACCCGGCGCTGGGCCAGGGCAAGGCCCAAACCGGTACCTCCGGGCTTGGTGGTGTAAAAGGGCCGGAACATCTCCGATTGGTCGCCGGCCGGGATGCCGGGACCCTCGTCCTCCACCCGGACCCTGACCCTCTTGTCCCTGTCGGCGCCAATGATGGCGCTGCCCAAGGTGATTCGGCTGCCGGCGGGAGCAGCCTCCAGGGCATTCACCACCAGGTTCTGAAAGATCTCCAGGAAGATCTCTTCGTTACCCTGCACCGGCAACGGCTGCGCACTCCGTTTCATTATCAGCCGAACCTGCCGGCGCTCCGACTCGGCCTGGAACATCTGTCCGATCCTTCCCAGCACCGGGTCCAGGTCCAGGCTGGACCGGCCGGCCACGGTCGGCCGGGAGAAGGTCAGCAACTGGCCGACGCTGTGACTCAAGCGGTCGATTTCGCCGTTGATCAGACCGAGATCGCTCCGGTACTTGCTTTGGACCTCTCCATCCTCCTGCATTAGCTGAACGATGGTCTTGATCGAGCTCAATGGATTCTTGACGTTGTGGGCCACGGCGGCAGCCATCCGGCCCAGGGACACCCACTTGTCGCGCTCGGCCAGCTCCCGTTCCAGCTCGATCTTGCCCCTGGCCAACCTGCAGTTCTCCAGGGCGCCAACGAACTGGGCAGCCACCAGCTGCACTCCCGCCTGCTGTTCGGTGGAAAGGCGGCCCGAGGCCGAGGCTGCCTGCAGTTCTCCGATGGTCTGTTCCCCCTGCTTCAGGAGGAAACGTTCCGCCGTGTCCCGACCGGCTCTCCTCTTCCCTTCCCCCTCTCCAGCCGCAGAGGATTCAGAATAGAGCACCAGCCTGGCCTGCTGGAGCCCAAGCTCCGATCTCAGCAGGTTCTCGGTAAAACGGACCAGTCGATCGATCTCGACGGTAGACCGGGAGACTTCCTCCAGCCTGGCGGCCATGCCGCTCAGACGAGCCATTTCCAGCGAGAAGAGCTGGCGAACCGAGTTCTCCAGCCAACGCTTCAGCGGCTGGGCCAGGGCGAAGAGCGCCAGGATCATGGCGGCCTCCACCAGGACGCCCGGAAGCTCAAAGCGATCCTCCAGGAAGTCCCTCAGGCCCCTCACCACGAACAGGTAGATCACCAGCAGGAGAACTCCGACCAGGGAGAATCCCAGGCTGCGCTGGATGGCCACCTCGAAAAATCGATAACGAAAAATGTAGTAGCCCAGCAGCCCACTGGGAAGATTCAACCACAACAGGAGGACCGTCTCGACGGTAGCGTCCATTCGTTCGGGTGACCCGTGGTCGAAGACCCAGTAGGCCAGGAAGACCAGGACAGCCACGGTCAGGAAGATGGCGATCGAAATTCGATACAGGCTGCGCTCCCGCGGCCTGTCGTTGGCTCTCAGCAGACGCCACTCGATCAGGACACAAACCATCAGCACCAGGACGAACCAGGCGGCAAACGGTTTGGCGTACGAGAGAGGGGCCAGGATCCTTACCGGATAGGCCTGCAGAAACTCGGCAAACGCCCAGGGCAGAAAGATCAGGGGAGCATAAGCGCCAATCTCCCAGACCCAATGACGGGGAATCATCGGCTTGGGAAGCTTGTCCGCCTGAAAGATCAGGTGTACGTGGAGCAACAGGGACGGCTGGAGCGCCAGGGCGACATAGGCCAGCGGATCGACCCCGACCGAAAGGAGGAAGGTGGTCATGGGGGTGAGCGCGAGGCTCTCGAACACCAGGGTAAGGCAGTTGCAGAGGTTCCAGAGGAAGAGGCAACCGACAAGCACCAGCAGGACCCGCTCCAGCTTGCCGATTCGCCGGTAGCGCTTGATGAGCACGAAGAGAGAGACCTGGAGCGCCACGCCCAGCACGAAACCAACCAGTTTTACGACCAGGAGCAGTTGCATGGAACAACCGAAGGGCAGGCGGGCAGGGGCGACTGAGGGGAGCCGGAGAGGTCAGGGATCGAAGCCGCCGGCCTGCTCGAAGGCATGCGCCGCGTTCAGAACCACCTGCTCGTCGAAGTGTTTTCCCAGAAGCTGAATCCCGACGGGCATTCCCTCGGGCGTGCGGCCGCAGGGCAGCGAAATGCCGGGAATGCCGACGAGGTTGGCAGTAATGGTGAATATATCCGAAAGGTACATGGCCAGCGGATCGTTGGTCTTCTCGCCCAGGCGAAAAGGAGGGGTGGGAGAGGTGGGTGAAATCAGGAGGTCCACCTCTTGGAAGGCCGCTTCAAAGTCCCGCTTGATCAGAGTTCTCACCTGCTGCGCCTTCAGATAGTAGGCGTCGTAGTAGCCGGAGCTCAGCACGAACGTCCCCAGCATGATCCGGCGCTTGACCTCGGCTCCGAATCCGGCGTCCCTGGTCTCCCGGTACATGCTGGACAGATCGCCCTGTCCCGGTATCCGCAGACCATAACGGACGCCGTCATATCGGGCCAGATTGGAACTGGCTTCGGCCATGGCAATCACGTAGTAGGTGGCAATGGCGTAGTCGGTGTGGGGCAGATCGACCTCGATCAGGCGGCACCCCAGATGCTGAAACAGCTTCAAGCCTGCTTCAATCCTGGTCCGGACCGGCTCGGAGACTCCGCTCTGCCGATACTCACGGGGTATTCCGATTTTCAGGCCTTCAATCGGTTGACCCAGCCCGCCCGCAAAGTCGGGCACATCCACCGCCAGCGAGGTGGCATCGAGCGGGTCCTTGCCCGAGATCACCTTGAGAATACCGGCCACGTCCTCGACGCCGTGAGCCAGGGGACCGATCTGATCCAGAGAGGATCCGAATGCCACCAGCCCATAGCGCGATACTCGACTGTAGGTGGGCTTCATGCCGACCACACCGCAAAACGACGCCGGCTGCCGAATGGAGCCTCCGGTGTCCGTGCCCAGCGCCGCTACCGCCATATGGGCGCCCACTGCCGCTGCCGAGCCGCCGCTCGAACCGCCGGGAACGTGGTCGCGGGAGTGAGGATTCCGGGTTGGCTGAAAGGCGGAATTCTCCGTGGACGAGCCCATGGCATATTCGTCCAGATTGGCCTTTCCAAGAAACACCGCCCCGGCGGACTGCAGCCGGTCAATGACGGTGGCGTTGTAGGGAGCGACAAAGTTCTCCAGATTCCGAGATCCGCAGGTGCAGCGGAGACCCCGAATCAGGAGATTGTCCTTGATGGCCATTGGCAGTCCGGCCAGCTCGGGAAGCGGCTCTCCGGCCCGCTTCATACGATCGATCCGCTCGGCCTGGCCGAGGGCGAAGTCGTTGTCGTAGTGCAAGAAAGCCCGAACCTCGGAATCCTGCTCTCGGATGCGGTCCTGGAAGGCGCGGCAAATCTCTACGGCCGAAGCGTCGCCGCGCTCGATCAGACTCTTGATTTTCCTGGCGGTCAGCTTCTTGAGATCCATGAAACCCTTCCGTCCGAGTGGTTGAGGTTCAGGAAGAACCGGATTACTTCTCCGAGATCACTTTCGGCACCTTGAAGTGACCCGACCCGGTTGCGGGACCATTGCCCAACGACTGTTCCTGGGAGAATCCCGACCGGGACCGGTCGGCCCGCCAGCTATAGTTCTGCTCCGAGGTATGGACGACCTGCGCGGTAGGCTCGATACCACTGGTGTCCAGTCGGTTCAACTGCTCCACGTAATCCAGAATGGAATTCATCTGGCCGATGAGTTCCCGCTTTTCCTCTTCGGTCACCGCCAACTGGGCCAGATTGGCGATGTAGTCCACCCGTGCGCCATCGATTTTCATGTCGGAATCCTCACTTTCTCCGATCCAGGCAGGCTGCGGCAGCCGCCTGGATCCTGGCTCGAAGCTCCTTGTCCGCAATCCCGTGAAGGGGCAGCTCGACGGGAGTCGAAATTCTCCTGGGAGGTGCTGGGGGCGGTGTCGGCGGCGCTTGCTCCACCGTGGAGTCGATCCGGAACGCCACCCGGGTAATGTCGGTGCCGAGCGCCTGGTTGAGCCGTTTCACGATCTCCCCCCGGAGGGCGCGCAATTGCCGCTTCCAGCTGGACGAGGGCACCGCAACCACCAGCCTGGATCGACTGACTTCGACAGGCCGGGTACGACGGGCCAGGTGCTCGCCCACGATCTCATTCCAGAGAGCCGCCGCCACCTGCTCCGGCCAGTGTCCATCGGCCGCGTACTGACGGAAGAGATCGGGAAGCAAGCTCGCAAGCGGTTTCATCTTGTCCGAAAGCCCCCGGTTTCGGAAGGAGTGGATAGTGGTCAGTGGATAGTGGCTAGTTGTTTAAATCGATGCGTTATTCCCTTCGTCGATCTCCGCGAAGTCCATCTAAAATGCACCCGGCTCATGGGCGCTTGACCATTCCCGAAGCGCTTCACTAAACACCGATCACTGACCACTGATCACTAATCACTCTCCACTAAACAGCCTGTCAGTGCTTGATGGCTTCCCAGTAGGACACGAACTCGAACTCGGGGCTGTTGGACCGATTGTGGCAGGTCACACAGGAATTCGGCCCCAGCGGCTCCATCTTGACCACGGTCGGCTGCTGGCTGTGTTTCCGACCCTGACCGTGGCAGGCCTCACACTGAACGTTTGCCAGGTGGGCGGTGCGATAGAGATCTTCAAACCCACCCGGCTGCCCCGAACCGGTCACGTGGCAGATGACACACTGGGTATCGAACTCCTTCCTTTCCCTGACAAGGATGTCGATGGCATGGGCGTGGGCCGAGCTTTCCCAAATCTGGAAGGCCTCCACATGACAGGTCCCGCAGGTTTGGGAGGTTACAAAATCGGAATCGGCGTGATGCCGGTGGCTGCCGTGGCTGTGGCTATGGCCGTGGTCGTGACCGTGGTGCTCGTGACCGTCGGCCTGGGCGGTTTCTAGAGCCATCGCGGTCTGTTTGGCCGAGATGTCGGCCTTGGCCTTCACCATAAAGGCTGCCATATCGGGGTCGTCGGCCACACGACGGGTCAAGCGATGATTCAAGGGCTGCACTGCCGCCCGGCCCGATTTCATCGAAAAGCGCAATTCCCCCAGGCTCTTGGCTTCGTCTTCGGCGTATACGATGGTCGACCGGCTGATCTTGATGGGCGGCATCGCCGTTTGATGCTCGAATCCGTTGAGAATCATATCGATGCCGTTGTGGTCGATAGCCAACTGGATGGCATCGCCAAGGGGCATGCAGGCCAGTGCAATCACGTAGTCGCACTTCTCTCTCAACTCGGGCAGCCATTTCTCCGCGCTCTCGGATGGATTCCCCCAGCGGTAGCTCGCACCGCTCCCGGAGGAATGTTTGCTGACCGCAAATCCGATGAAGCCGACCCGGAAAGCGGAGGCGGAGGGCGTCGGCGGCATGGTCTTGATCACATAGGGATCGAGCAGCGGATCGCCCGATTGGTCGGAAAGCAGGTTGGCGGAGATAAACCGCCCGTTTTTGCCGAGTTCCACTCCCAGGGCCTGAAGTTCCTCGACGTCGTTGCCCCCGATGTTGAAAACCTCGACTCCCAGCAGCTCCATCCCCTGCCAGAGCCACTCGTTCTTGATCGCCCGATCAGGACCCAGCCGCTGCATGAAGTTGCCGATCTCCACCTGGAGGGCCGGACGGGCGGGAAACTCCCGGGTCCTCTCCCTGATGATGTTTGCTCGGCGAGCAAGACCGCCCGCGGGATTGCGCGGTCAGCCGCAGGGTTCGAGATTCCCCCGAACGTTTCCGGTAAAATAGATGCTGAAGTCGAAATCGGAACTCTGGATTTGGGGCGCCGATCGGACCTGGCCAATGACCGCCAGCACGGACAAAACAAAGCCGGCGCCATAGCGCAAACGCCTATCGATCAATGGAAACATCCTCCTCGCAGGCAGGCCGGTACCGGGTGGCCGGAACCCCGGAATGGACCTTTTCTATCATACCGCCCGGAAGTTTGTAAACCGGGCGGGCCAGCTGGTGGATCGGCGGCCCGGACTCTCCATGACGGCCGCTTTCGGGAGGCATTTCAAGGATGTCCAGCCACATGCCCGCCGGACTCAACTCTCCCTCCCCACGCCTGATTCTAGCATCCGCCTCGCCCAGAAGACAGGAGCTGATAAAGCTGCTCCGGTTCGACTTCGAGGTCCGGGCTAGCGGCGTGCCGGAGGAACCGCGGCGGGGTGAATCCGCCACCCGATTGGTGACGCGTCTGGCCCGGGCCAAGGCCGAAGCCGTCCGCGATACCCGACCGGACGCCTGGGTGGTCGGAGCCGATACGGTGGTGGTCTGCGGCTCCGAGGTTCTGGGAAAGCCGGACTCCATGGAGGCGGCGGGCGTCATGCTGCGCAAACTGAGCGACCGCACCCATGAGGTGTTGACGGGCATCTGCATCCGGCACCGGCAACTCCGGCATGCCAGCTACGTCGAGACTACGGTCCGCTTCGCGGCGCTTTCCGATAGAGACATCCAGGAATACGTGTCCACCGGCGAGCCCCTGGGAAAAGCCGGAGCCTATGCAATTCAAGGCTACGCCTCCCGATTCGTTCAGCATATCCACGGCTGCTACTTCAACGTCGTCGGGCTGCCCCTGGCCCACCTCCACAGGACACTCATGCAATTGGGGTTCCCGCCCGATGGATAATTTCTGCCTACAGGCGCTGGTGCAGGAACTCCGGGACTTGCTGCCTCAGAAGAGAATTCGCAAGGTCAGGCAAATCGATGACCGCCAATTCCTCTTCTCGCTGCATCGCCCCTCCCCGTTCGACCTGGTTGTGATTCTGGATCAGCAACTCCCCTGTCTCTACTTGCGGCCCAAAGAATCACCGGCAGACTCGCCGACTGCCTCGAGCGACTGGCTTCTTTCGTTACGGAGCCACCTGACGGGGGGCGCCATCGTCGCCGTCGAAAAAGAGCTGGGAGATCGGTCGGTTACCCTCGCCATCGAGGAGGTAAAGTGGCCTTCTTCAGCCAGAACCCACCTTCTGCGCCTGGAACTGATTCCCCTGCGGGTCAACGCCTTCCTGCAAGACGACCAGGGCCGCGTTCTGCGAGCCTTTAGACCCCATCAGCCTGCCGCCGGTCCGGCGTCCGGCGCCGGTTCCGGCCTGGAAAGCCTCGACAGGCAGGTGCTCCACGACCTGATCCTGGATGCCTGCCGGGGGTCCGGAAGGAAGAGTCCAAGGACCGCCCGGGACGGTCGCCCCGGGAAGGGAATCCGAGGTCTGAGTCCTCTCTTCCTTCGAGAGATCGTTCACCGATGCCAGACGGACCCGGAGGGGTCGTGGGAATGTATACAGGAAATGATTCAGCGGGTGCGGCATGGACCCGTTACTCCTCGAACTTACCCACCCGCCAAGGACAGCCAACCCTGGATCTGCACTCCTTTCCCGCTAACCCACCTGGGGGGTTTTCCTCATCGGGAATTCCCCAACATGAACGCCGCCGTGGCCGAGACCTGTCGGCTTTACCAGGATCGCCAAGAGTGGTTCCAAGGGCGCCAGGGCCGGCTCTCGCGGTTGCGACGGCGAGGCAGGAAGCTGACCCGACTGCTGAAAGACCTGGAAACGGACCTGGAAAAGAACCGCCGGGGCCAAGGTTTCAAGAGATACAGCGACCTGCTGCTGGCCCAGGCTCCGGGGTTGCCCGCGGGCCGGACATCCGTGCGCCTTCCGGACCTGTTTCAGCCGGATCAACCCGAGGTGACGATTCCCCTGGAGCCCCGGCTCACGGCGCTCCAGAACGCCACCCGCTATGCGCGGCATTTCCGGAAGTCGAGCCGCGCCATTCCCAGGATTCTGACTCGGCTGGAAGCGGTTCGGGCAGAGCTTGCCGCCCTGGAGGAAAAACAGGAGCAGCTTGACCGGACAACCTCTCCGGCCGAGCCGGAGCCGGCGCCCGCACGTCCGGATCCAATCCCTTCGCCGACGCCGTCCGGGGCCGGACCGCGCCGCTCTTCCAGGGAAGAGGCAAGGGCGGAACTTTCGAAGCTGGCTCGCCGGTTTGTTTCATCGGAGGGGTCGACCATTCTGGTGGGCAGGGGGAACCGGCAAAACGACGCCTTGACGGGCAAAGTGGCTCACGGCCACGACTTCTGGCTGCATGTGGCGGGATATTCGGGATCCCATGTGGTGCTGCGAAATCCCGACAGGCGCTCTGAGCCCTCGGGGCCCTCGCTGCTGGAAGCAGCCCAGTTGGCCGCCTATTTCAGCCAGGCCCGCAACGCACCCCGGGTCGAGGTGCACTATACGCAGAAAAAGTTCGTCACCAGGCCCAAGGGAGGAAAGCCGGGTGTCGTCCGGCTCAGGCGCTTTCAGTCCATCGCCGTCCACCCCTGCATTCCCGACCTGCCTGAAACAAAAAAAGAGTGATCCACGAAGAGCCACGAAGCGCGACGGCTGTGCCGCATCGGCACTGGCTGAGTTCATGCAATCCCGTGCACGCCCTCTTGAGGAGCAAGAGCGATTGGAAGAGGCGCCACCCGGGAGCGCGGGCGTCCCGCCCGCTTGCTATCCCGATTCGTGCCGCTCAGTTTCCCTGTGATGTGGCGCCCGGCCACCCTGCCGGCGGGTACGGCATGGGCTCGGCCGAAGCAGAGTCCTGGCGCCGTTGCCGGTCGAGGCAGGTGGAGGAGATGAACCAGGCTGTGCCAAGTCTTGTGCGGGCGGGACGCCCGCGCTCCCGGGTGGGCTTCATCCCCTGACTCCGTCGCAGCAAAGGAGCTCCTTCGGTATTCGTGTCCATTCGTGGTTCCTCTTTAACAACCATCGGCAGTTTCTTCCTCCAATGATCCGCACACCAGGGCGGCGGCTGGACTTGCCGGAAGCGACAAGATAAGAGTGATCATCTTCAAGTGGGACCAAGCCGGCGAATTGACCGTCATGGTTGTCTTGAGAGTGCGTCATCGGAGGGAAGCCTATGTCTGAGACCGAAACCGTTACGCTGAGTCGGGCGGACTACGACGCCCTGATTGCTCGTCAGGAAGAGCTGGAAGATTTGGTGGCGGCCAGGGAAGCCGATGATGGGAGCCGCATCCCGCACGAGGTCTTTCTGAGAATCATGGACGGGGAGAACCCAGTCGCTGCCTGGCGGGCGTTTCGCGGCATGACGCTGAGAGCTCTGGCCGAAAAGACGGGGTTTGCCAACGGCTATCTCTCCGAAATCGAACGAGGTCTCAAGACCGGCTCCGTGAAGGCCTTGAACCGCATTGCGGCAGCGCTGGACACAAGGATTGACACCCTCCTGGATTGAAGGGGCGACTGGCCCGCATATCCGCCAATCTATCCATCCAACCAGGGAATCTTGAAGTTCAGGGACTGAAGCTTCTCCTCCAGCTCCTTGCGCTCGCGGTTGGGCTTGAGGCGGGGGCCGTCATAGTTGAGAAGCCCGAATTGAGAAGCCAGTTCCTTGGCTTCCTCCGGGCAGTCGGCGGCCAGCATGCGGATAATCTGCTGCTCCCGTCGGGAAAGGGCGGTGGAATGAAAACGGTAGTCCTGGAAGGCTTCCCAGGTGATGGGGCACCAGCGGCTGAGAATTTCCTCGCCGATGACGGTGGCGTAGCTGCGGATCTCCCACTGGGCGTGGGCATCCATTCTCAGGGCCAGGAAGTGCAACAGGTTGTGGAGGTCGATCTTCCAGTAGGCCTCGGTATAGGTTGAGAGCGGAAGGTCCTTGCGAGCCTGCTCTCTGGCGACGCCGGCCTCCAGGCGTTCGCGGTAGAGCCGGCGGCTATCCTGAATCAGAATTGATTCTCCTTCGGAAAGCTCCGAGCCGACTTCGCGGGTCAGGAATCCCGTGCTGCCCTGGCGGTTGCCCCGGGATTGCTCCCGCCACTGGTCGTCACCGGTCAGTTGAGCCGAATCGATAGCCTCGGAATAGCGGGTCGAGTACTCGTTGACACTGGCCGTTCGGTGGCGGATCCACTGGCGCCAGCAGTCCATCGGCACCCGGACGTGCAGCTTGATTTCGCACATCTCGAAGGGAGTCGTGTGACGGTGCCGCATCAGGTATCGAATCAAGCCGCGGTCCTGGTGGACCTTCTTGGTTCCCTTCCCGTAGGAGACACGGGCGGCCTGCACGATGGCCTCATCCGAACCCATGTAGTCGATCAAGCGGATGAAGCCATCATTCAGGACCTTGAAGGGCTCCCCGAGGATTTCGTCCAGCGCCGGAACGCTGAGGCGCTCGATCTTGCCGCTACCGTCCATGAGGAGTCGTGACCTCGATCAAGGATTCTCCCGCTGACGGCGGGAATGGGTTGGCGCCGGGGGAACGGGGGTAATCAAGCCCGGGACCGGGATTGACTGGGGAGAAGACCGGGAATCAGGCTCGACCGGCGGGCCGGCTCGGGGGCCGATCAGGGCAGATCGGTCGATCCCATCAGAAACCGGTCCACACCGCGAGCGGCCAAGCGGCCCTCGGCGATGGCCCAGACCACCAGCGACTGTCCTCGCCGCATGTCACCGGCCGCAAAGACTCCCGGCTGGCTGCTCATGTAGTCGCCGTCCGCCTCCACATTGCCGCGAGCATCCAGCTTGACCCCCAATTGCTTCAGCATGCCGTCGGACTCCGGTCCCAGGAAACCCAGCGCCAGCAACACCAGCTCGGTCTCCACCTCAAACTCGCTTCCCGCCACTTCCCGCATGGGACGGCGTCCGTTTTGGTTGGGTTCTCCGAATTCGACGCGAACCGCATGCAGCTTTTCCACTCGACCATTGGAGCCGCTAAACCGCTTGGTGTTGATGCTCCAGTCCCGAAAGCCGCCCTCTTCGTGGGAAGAGGAGGTTCTCAGGATCATCGGCCAGTAGGGCCACGGCATGGAGGGAGTCCGTTCAGGCGGAGGTTTGGGCAGGAGTTCCCAGGAGCGCACCGAGCGGGCTCCCTGCCTGAGAGCCGTCCCGTGGCAGTCCGAACCCGTATCTCCGCCGCCCAGGATGGTCACTCGCTTGCCCTTGGCGGTGATGCCCTTCCCTGGAATCTTCCGGTCTCCAGCCACCCGCCGGTTCTGCTGCGGCAGATAATCCATGGCCAGATGGATGCCGTCCAGCTCCCGGCCCGGGACGGGCAAGTCGCGGGCCTTGGTGGCCCCGCCCGCCAAAACCAGAGCGTCGAAGTCCCGCCTCAGATCCTCCACCGCCACGTTGAATCCGACGTTGGCCCCGGTCCTGAAGAGGACACCCTCTTCCCGCATCAGATCGAGGCGACGCCGCACCACCCACTTTTCCAGCTTGAAATCGGGAATTCCATAGGTCAGCAGCCCCCCGATGCGGTCGGCGCGTTCAAGCACGGTGACCCGGTGGCCCACCTTGTTCAACTGGTCCGCGCAGGCCAGGCCGGCCGGACCCGAACCCACCACGGCCACCTTTTTCCCGGTACGAACGGCGGGAGGCGTCGGTTTGATCCAGCCTTCACGGAAGGCATGCTCGATGATGCTGATTTCGATCTGCTTGATGGTAACCGGTTTGTCGTTGATTCCAAGCACACAGGCCTCTTCGCAGGGCGCAGGGCAGACCCAACCGGTAAACTCGGGGAAGTTGTTGGTCTTGTGCAGTACCTGGATGGCTTCCTGCCAGCGGTTTCGATAGACCAGGTCGTTCCAGTCCGGAATGATGTTTCCCAGAGGACAACCGGTGTGGCAGAAGGGAATGCCGCAATCCATGCAGCGGGCCCCCTGGCTCTGCACCAGGGAGTCGGCAGGTTCCCGGTACACCTGGAACCAGTCCTTGAGGCGCTCGTCCACGGGTCGGCGGGGGGCCATCTTCCGGCCGATTTCCATGAATCCCGTCACTTTTCCCATGGCTTCTCCGCCTCGGAGCCACTGAAAGGAGCCCTGCGGCCCTCCCTGAACCCTAGTGTCCTGTCCGAGAAATACAGAACACCATCTGGAACCGCTGTATCCTGATTTGTCTTTCCGGTGATTGAGCTAACTCGACAGGGCCGGGGTCTGCTCGCGGTCAGCTTGGGCAGCCCGGGCCTTTTCCAACTCCCGGAGGACTCTCCGGTAGTCCACGGGCATCACTTTCACGAACTTGGGTAGCAACGCCTCCCAATCCCGCAGCACCCTGTCCGCAACCGCACTCCCGGTGAAACGCCGGTGCCGCGAGATCATCCCCTTGAGGGTCTCCAGGTCGGCAGGCTCCACCA
Source organism: Acidobacteriota bacterium (assembly GCA_028875575.1). Taxonomy (NCBI): domain Bacteria; kingdom Pseudomonadati; phylum Acidobacteriota; species Acidobacteriota bacterium. Next base: position 11,574 of record JAPPDF010000039.1, on the reverse strand, counting down.
CCGGCTCAAGATCCACCATGCTGTGGTTGCAGTTCCGGCTGAAGTGTCCCGACTCGTCCAGCACGAAGGCGATGCCTCCGCTCATGCCGGCGGCAAAGTTGCGTCCGGTCTCGCCCAGCACCACGGCCACCCCGCCGGTCATGTACTCGCATCCGTGGTCCCCCACTCCTTCCACGACCGCCCGAGCGCCACTGTTGCGCACCGCAAATCGCTCCCCGGCCACCCCCCGGAAGTAGGCCTGGCCCCCGGTGGCGCCGTAGAGCACCACGTTTCCGATGAGGATGTTGTCCTCGGCCTTGAAGGTCGCCTCCCTGGGCGGAAACACAACCAACTTGCCGCCCGACAACCCTTTGCCGATGTAGTCGTTGGCGTCGCCTTCCAGCCTGAAGGTGACACCGGCCGCCAGAAAAGCCCCGAAGCTTTGGCCGGCCGAACCGCGAAAATCCACCTGAATGGAATCTTCGGGAAGCCCGGAATTGCCGTGGACTTCTGCCAGAGCGGAGCTCAGCATGGTGCCCACCGTGCGCTGGGAGTTTCTGATGGAATAGCTGAGGGAAATCCGGGTTCCTTTCTCCAGCGATTCCCGGCAATCGGCAATCAACTGATGGTCCAGCGCCTTCTCCAGACCGTGGTCCTGTTCCTGAACCTTGTGGGTGGCGACCCGCTCCGGAACCTGGGGCCTGTAGAAGATGCGGGTGAAGTCCAGCCCCATCGCCTTCCAGTGCTCGACCGCGTCGGTCACGTCCAGGCGATCCGACCGGCCTACCATGTCCTCCACCCTGCGAAAGCCCATCTCCGCCATGATTTCACGCAGTTCCTCGGCCACGAAGGTGAAGAAGTTGATGACGTATTCGGGCTTGCCGGAAAACTTGCGCCTCAACACCGGATCCTGGGTGGCAACGCCTACCGGGCAGGTGTTGAGATGGCACTTGCGCATCATGATGCACCCGGAAGCCACCAGCGGAGCCGTGGCGCAGCCGAACTCCTCGGCGCCCAGCAGGGTGGCCACCGCCACGTCCCGGCCCGTCTTGAGCTGGCCATCGGTCTGAACCACGATGCGGCCCCGCAGGTCATTGAGTACCAGGGTCTGCTGGGTTTCCGCCAGGCCCAGCTCCCAGGGAACGCCAGCATGCTTGATGGAGGTCTGCGGAGAAGCGCCCGTTCCTCCGTCGTGCCCGCTGATGAGCACCACGTCGGAGTGAGCCTTGGAAACCCCCGCCGCCACCGTACCCACCCCCACTTCGGCCACCAACTTCACTGAAATCCTGGCCCGCGGATTGGAGTTCTTGAGGTCGTGAATCAACTGGGCCAGATCCTCGATGGAGTAGATGTCGTGGTGGGGCGGAGGCGATATCAGCGAAACTCCCGGGGTGGAGTGGCGCACCCGGGCGATCACCTTGTCCACTTTGTGTCCAGGCAACTGGCCCCCTTCTCCCGGCTTGGCCCCCTGGGCCATCTTGATCTGAAGCTCCTCCGAGTTGACCAGGTACTCGACCGTCACTCCGAAGCGCCCCGAAGCCACCTGCTTGATGGCGCTGCGGCGCCAGTCCCCGTTGGGATCTCGGATGTAGCGGGCCGGGTCCTCCCCTCCCTCGCCCGTATTGCTCTTGGCCCCGATACGGTTCATGGCGATGGCCAGGTTCTCGTGGGCCTCCTTGCTGATGGACCCAAAGGACATGGCCCCGGTAGCGAACCGCTTCACGATCTCGGAGGCAGGCTCGACCTCATCCAGCGGAACGGGGTCGCCCTTCTTGAGCTTGAACAGGCCCCTGAGCGTGCACATGTTTCTGCTCTGGTCGTTGATCAAGGTGGAGTACTGCTTGAACAGGCGGTAGTCGCCGTGACGGGTGGCCACCTGCAGCTTGGCCACCGACTCCGGGTTGAACAGGTGAAACTCGCCGTCGCGCCGCCACTGATATTGTCCGCCCACGTCCAGCAGGTGTTTCCGGGACTGTGCCTTGGGGAAACCCTGTCGGTGCCGGGCGATACCCTCTCGCCCCAGAACCTCCAGGCCGATGCCCTCGATACGAGAGGCGGTGCCGGTGAAGTGGCGTTCGACCAAGCGTGAATTCAGCCCGATGGCTTCGAAGATCTGAGCTCCCCGGTAACTCTGGATGGTGGAAATCCCCATCTTGGCAATGATCTTGAGCAATGCCTTGTTGATGGACTTGATGTAGTTCTTGAAGGCAAGCTCTTCGGTGACTTCGGGACGAAAGAGCTTTTGCGCCACCATGTCGGCCAAGGTCCGGAAGGCCAGGTAGGGGTTCACCGCCCCGGCCCCGAAACCGATCAGGAGCGCAAAGTGCATGACCTCCCGAGCCTCGCCGGTTTCCACCACGATGCCGACCTTGGTCCGGGTGCCCTCCCGAATGAGGTGGTGGTGGACGGCCGACGTCGCCAGCAGGGCCGGGATAGGCACCCTTTCGGCATCGACACCGCGATCGGAGAGAATGATGATGTTGTGCCCCCGGCTCACCGCCTGGGAAGCTTGGCGGCAGAGCGCCTCCAGGGCGGTCTCCATTCCGCCGCCTCCGGCTCCTTCAGGGAAATGCATCTTCAAGGTCGTGGCGCTGAAGTCCTTGACCGAGGCGTGCCGGATTCGACCCAGCTCGAGATCGGTCAGCACGGGGCACTGCAACTTGAGCAGGCGGGCGTGCCGGGGGGTTTCGTCCAGGAGATTCTGCTCGCTGCCGATATAACTCTCTACCGACATCACCATCTCTTCCCGGATGGAATCGATGGGCGGGTTGGTCACCTGGGCGAAGAGTTGTTTGAAGTAGTTGTAGAGCAGCGGCGACTTGTTGGAGAGAACCGCCAGCGGCGTATCCGTTCCCATGGACCCGACCGCTTCTTCGCCGTTCCTGGCCATGGGGGCCATCAACAATCGGAGGTCTTCCACCGTATACCCGAAGGCCTGCTGCTGGGTCAGCAGATCTTCGACCACCAGATCCTTGTCGGCCGGTGCGGGCGGCAGCTGGGAAAGCTCGATCCGGTTGGCTTCGACCCACTGCCGATAGGGCTTTCGGGTGGTGAGGGCCTGCTTGAGCTCGGAGTCGTCGATGATGCGGCCCTGCTGTGTGTCGACCAGAAACATCCTGCCGGGTTGGAGCCGGCCCTTGTAGAGGATTCGCTCCTCGGGCAGATCCAGCACACCCACTTCGGAAGCCATCACCACCAGGTTTTCCTTGGTGACCACATAACGGGAAGGACGCAGACCGTTCCGGTCGAGCACCGCGCCGATGCGGGTTCCGTCGGTAAAGGCAATAGAAGCCGGACCGTCCCAGGGCTCCATCAGACAGGAATGGTACTCGTAGAAACCCCGCTTGTCGGGGTCCATGCGAATGTCCTTGTTCCAGGCCTCGGGGATCAGCATCACCACCGAGTGGGCCAGCGAACGGCCGCCTTGGACCAGGAACTGCAGGGCGTTGTCGATGGTGGCGCTGTCGCTGGCCGTATCGGACACCAACGGGAATATCTTGGGAAGGTCCTCCCCGAAGAGATCCGAGGAGAGCGTCTTGGAACGGGCCCGCATCCAGTTGCGGTTGCCGCAAAGCGTGTTGATCTCTCCGTTGTGGGCCAGGTAGCGGTAGGGATGGGCCAGTTTCCAGGAAGGGAAGGTGTTGGTGCTGAAGCGCGAGTGGACCAGACACAGGGCGCTCTTCACTGCAGGATCGGCCAGATCCCGATAGTAAGCCGGGATCTGGGGTGCGGTCAGGAGGCCCTTGTAGACCACGGTGGCGGCCGACAGGCTGGCGATGTAGAAACTCTCGCCGTGGTCCAGACCCCGTCTCTCCACCTCCCGCTCCACCCGTTTGCACACGACGTACAGCTTGCGCTCAAAGTCGGCTTCCCGCTTCAAGCCGGCGCTTTTGCCGATGAAGACCTGGCGAATGACCGGCTCCGATTCTCGAGCCAGGCTGCCGATGGCCTGGCTGTCGACGGGCACATCCCTCCATCCCAGCAGGTCTTGCCCCTCGGCCGCGATCACTTCCTCCAGGACCCCCTCCAGCCGGGCACGGGCCTCCACCTCTCGCGGCAGGAAGACCATCCCCACCCCGTATTCCCCCGCCCGAGGGAGCTGCAGCCCAAGAGCCCGGCAGTCTCGTTGCAGGAATTCATGGGGAATCTGGATGAGGGCTCCGGCCCCATCTCCCGTCTCCGGATCGCAACCGCAGGCCCCACGATGAGCCAGGTTGGAAAGCACTTCCAATCCCTGGCGGACAATGAGGTGGCTGCGGTCCCCATCCACGTTGACCACGAAACCCACCCCGCAACTGTCCCGCTCAAAGCGAGGGTCGTACAACCCCTGTTTTTTCGGCAGTCCGTCCTGACGCATGGAAATCTTCTGAACCTCAGTCAAGCCTGCCGTCAAATGGCGACAGCAACGCCCACGAAGCCGGCACCGGCGGATCCTCGAAAGGCCCCGCGGTGCTGCCTTCCAGCTAAATCAGTTGGCTAAAGGTGCTTGAGTTGGGGAAGCCAGCAAACTTGATTGACAGCCGGAAAGGGCATCTTGACTCATCGAACCAAGGATTGTACCAAATTCGGACCCGAGAAGTCTTGCTTGTCCTGCCTGAAACTCGGTTGGAATGAGCTGAAGCCCGAGGACAATCCTTGATGAAGAAACGGCTCCCGCCAAATTCTAGAAGAAAGGCGGCAGCAAACTAAATTTATAATATTTATGTTTTCGATAAAGGATGTTGATAGAGGGAGCAGGGTCCTGTCTCATGGGGAATTTTCCACGGAGGGACAAAAAAGAGTGATCCACAAAGTCACACGAAGGACGACGAAGACACACCAAGAACGACTGAATGCCTTGGGACGGATCTGCTCTTCGTCGTTAACCCGCGTTGCTTGCCGGGGCCGTGAAATGGCCGGAAACAGGATTTTCTGGAGAAAACCGGCCCGTCGTTACCCTGTGCCGGATCTTCTCGGGGGCCAACGACGGCACCGCCCGGCAATGGTTCCTGAGGTCTCTGAAACTGGTGCCGATTTGGTCTTTCTTCGTGGCCCTTCGTCGTCCTTCGTGTTCCTTCGTGGATCAATCTTTTGCGACCGTTGCGGAAAACACCCGCCCTTCGCAACCGTCGCGGGGTGGCCGAGGGCGCTGCGACTAACGTATAATCTTGCCTCCATGTCTAAAGGCACCCGGATCCTCATTGCCGTCTCCCTGCTGGCCGTACTGGGGTATATCGTCTATTCCTCCATGGCGCTGGACCAGTACAGTTGCGAGGTCTGCATGGAGTTCAGAGGGAGGACCGACTGTCGCAAGGCCGTTGGAGCCACCGAGGCCGAGGCTCTGCGAACGGCCCTCGACACCGCCTGCGCCCAGCTCTCCTCGGGAATGACCGACTCCATCGCCTGCTCCCGAACCCCTCCCAAGAGCGTCGCCTGCGAAAAGCGATAGGCCGCCGCAGTCTCCCGGCCTCCGAGTCCAGCAGGGCTGACTGCCGCCTTCCTGACGCCCATTTTCCCTGTGTTAAGATTAGCGCCCGGAGAAACGAGTTCGGTGGAGGCAGGCATGGGCAATCCGGGCGGCGCCCGCGACGATCGGCAACCCCGGGACGGTCTTCTGGGCAGGTTCAAGGCGGCAGTGTCGTCGACCCGCAGGAACCTGGTGGCCCGCATGGAAGAGGTGCTGCAGGGCCGGAAGGCGATAGACCCGGAACTGCTTGAGGAAATCGAGGAAATCCTGGTGGGGGCCGATGTCGGGATCGATACCACCACAGTGGTCCTCGACAGGGTCAGGGACCGGGTAGAGCGGAACCGCATCAACGACGCGGGCCAGCTCAAATCCTGTATCCGATCGGAGCTCCTCGATATCTTGCAGGCCAGTTCCGCCCCAGGTGACGGCCCCGCCTCTTCCGGCCTCCAGGTGCTGTTGGTGGTCGGGGTCAACGGCGTGGGCAAGACCACCACCGCCGGCAAGCTGGCGGGCCTTTGGGTCCGGGAAGGGCGGAGGGTGCTGGTGTGCGCCGCCGACACCTTTCGGGCGGCGGCGGTGGAGCAACTGGAAGCATGGGGGAAGCGGGCCGGAGCCCAGGTCATCCGCCAGCAGTCGGGTTCCGATCCGGCCGCGGTGCTCTTTGACGCCATTCGTGCCGCCAAGGCCAGGCAGGCGAACATCCTGATCGTGGATACGGCAGGGCGACTTCACACCAAGAACAACCTCATGGCCGAGCTGGAGAAAATGAAGCGGATTGCCGCACGGGAAGTTCCCGGAGCGCCCCAACAGATTCTGCTGGTGGTGGATGCCACCACCGGTCAGAACGGGGTGATGCAGGCCCGGGAGTTCACCCGCTCCACCGGTGTCAGCGGGATCGTATTGACCAAGCTCGACGGGACAGCCAAGGGAGGCGTCGTCATCGGCATCGCGCGGGATCTCGGGATCCCCATCCGCTACGTGGGAGTGGGCGAGCGGATCGAAGACCTGGTCCCCTTTTCAGCCGAGCACTTCATCGCCTCCCTATTCGACGGAGAGGCGTAGGGGCCGGCCCGGGGCCGTCTATCGACCGCTCACCGGCGCGGGCCGCCGCAGGGGATTCCCGCGGGACCGTTCCGGCTGCAAACCCGACCCGCTCATCCGGCGCCGGCTGACGCCGGCCGGACCGCGACACGCCACCATGTCCGAACGTGACCACTACTACATGGGACAGGCTTTGGAGCTGGCCCTGCGGGGAAGGGGACTTGCCAGTCCCAATCCCATGGTGGGTGCGGTCCTGGTTCGGGACGGCCGCGTCGTCGGCCAGGGCGTTCATCGATACGGCCAACGCAAGCACGCCGAGGTCCGGGCCCTGGAGCAGGCCGGCGACCAGGCTCGCGGAGCCACCCTATACGTCAATCTGGAACCCTGCTGCCACCAGGGCCGCACCGGGCCCTGCTGCCGGGCCATCGTGGACTCGGGCATCGCCCGGGTGGTGGTGGGCATGAGAGACCCCAATCCCCTGGTGGCCGGCAAGGGCATTGAATGGTTGACCTCGGCCGGCCTCCAGGTGACTTCCGGGGTCCGGGAGGAGGAGGCGCGCAGGCTCAACGAAGCCTTCGCCAAGTACATTTCCAGCCGAAAACCGTTCGTGACCGCCAAGGTTGGAGCCACACTGGACGGCAGAATCGCCGCCGACGACGGCCCTCCCCAGTGGATCACCAGTCTGGAGTCTCGCCAACGAGTGCACCGCATGCGCCTCGAGGCGGACGCCATCCTGGTCGGCATCGGAACCGCGCTCCAGGACGACCCCTACCTGACCGACCGCAGCGGGCAGCCGCGGACCCGGCCCCTGCTGCGCGTGGTCCTCGACTCTCGACTGCGGCTCCCGCTCGACAGCCGCCTGGCAAGCAGCCGGGACCAGGGTGATATAATCGTTTTTTGCGGCCGGCGGCCCAAGCCTGAGCGGCGGCACAAGCTGGAGCAAGCAGGGATCGAGGTCATTCCGACAGCGGGAACCGGCGGCCGAATCGCCTTTGGTCCGGTCCTGGAGGAGTTGGGGCGGCGCCAGGTCGTCGGTCTCCTGATGGAGGGGGGAGCCACGATCAACTTCGAAGCCCTGCGCAGCCGGGTCGTCGACAAGCTGGTCTGCTTTCTGGCTCCCAGGATCCTGGGCGGAAAGGCAGTCGCCATGTTCGGAGGCGCCGGCTTCCCGGGGCTGGACAAGGCGCCCCCGCTGGCCTTCTCCAGAGTCGAACGGATCGGTCCCGACCTCATGATCGAGGCGTACCCGCAGCGCTCGGGCGCCGCCTCGGAGTAGCCGCATTGAGCCGGGGGTGGGATGTTTACCGGAATCATCCAGGACGTCGGTCGCGTGAAGTCGCTGAGGCGGCTCGGAGACGCGGCCCGCCTGGAAGCGCTTGCCCCCGCTCTGAGCACGGAACTCCGGCCCGGCGACAGCGTGGCCGTCAACGGCGCCTGTCTGACCGTGACCGGCCGGGACGGCAAGGGGTTTCAGGCGGACCTGTCCCGGGAAACGCTGGAGCGGTCCAACCTGGGCAATCTGCGCTCGGGGGACTCCATCAACCTGGAGTTGCCCCTGTTGCCCACGGCGCGATTGGGGGGGCACTTCGTCCAGGGCCACGTGGACGCCGTCGCTCAAGTGGTCAGGATCGAAAAGCAGCAAGCCTTCGCCCTGTTCCGCTTCTCGCTTCCCGCGGAGATGAGAGCCTACGTGGTGGAGAAAGGGTCCATCTCCGTCGACGGCATCAGCCTGACGGTCTCCGGTCTGGGGAAAGGCTTCTTTGAAGTGGCCATCATCCCCCACACGCTGGAACACACCAACCTATCCCAGCGAAAACCCGGAGATCGGGTGAATCTGGAGTGCGACATTCTGGCCAAGTACGTGGAGGCCTCGCTGAGCCACCGGACACACGACGGCAGCCAGGACGGCCTTTCCGTTCAGCACCTCCGGGACCAGGGGTATCGATAGACGGTTCCCGAGAAAACCCTTCCATCCGGGACCTGCCGAGGAATCCATTGGAAAGCTTTTTTTCGACCATTGAAGAGGCCATCGAGGACATCAGGTCGGGGAAGATGCTCATCGTGGTCGACGACGAGGATCGGGAAAACGAAGGCGACCTGACCATCGCCGCCGAGAAGGTGACACCGGAAGCCATCAACTTCATGGCCAAGTTCGGGCGGGGCCTGATCTGTCTCTCCCTGACGGGAGAACGCCTGGACGAGCTGCAGGTTCCGCTGATGGTGAACGAGAACAACTCCCGCTACGGCACCGCCTTTTGCGTTTCGATCGAGGCCAGAGGGAAAGTCTCCACGGGAATCTCGGCGGCTGACCGCTCCCAGACGATTCTGACGGCCATCCACCCCGAAACCCGGCCCGGCGACCTGGTCAAGCCCGGTCACGTGTTCCCCCTGCGGGCCCGCCGAGGAGGTGTGCTGATTCGAGCCGGTCAGACCGAGGCGGCCGTCGACCTGGCACGCATCGCCGGCTTGAGACCGGCAGGCGTCATCTGCGAGATCATGAACGACGACGGCAGCATGTCCCGGGTCGGAGAACTGCACCGGTTTGCCACGGAACACGGGCTGAAGATGATTACGGTGGCCGATCTGATCAAATACCGGCTGCGGACCGAGTCATTCGTGAAGCTGGTGGCCGAGGCCGACCTGCCCACCGAGTTCGGCACCTTCCGGATGCTGGCCTTCGAGAGCGAGATCGAGCAGGAGACCCACGTGGCCCTGGTGTTCGGCACCATTCGTTCGGAGGAACCGGTGCTGGTCAGGGTTCACTCCCACTGCCTGACGGGGGATGTCTTTCATTCGATCCGGTGCGACTGCCGTTCCCAGATCGAACGCTGCATGCAGGCCATTGCCCAGGCCGGCAGCGGCGTGCTGCTCTACCTGCACCAGACCGGAAGGGGATTTCAGCTCAAGAAGGAGGACGGCTGCCATCGCATCGCCTACCACGGCATGACCTCCACCGAGGCGGATGTCTACAGTTGGCGTCGAGCCCAGCGGGACTACGGCACGGGCGCCCAGATTCTCTCCCGGCTGGACCTCAAGCAAATTCGGCTGCTGACCAACCACCCTCGCCGCATCGTCGGACTGGAGGGTTACGGGATTCGGGTGGTCGAACAAATACCCATCGAAGCGCCCACCCCGGTCACTCCAACTCAAGCCGAGCCGGCCGAGAAAAAGCGGTAGCCGACTGCCGGCCCGGAGATCTCCCTCAAGGAGACGGGAGCCGGCTGTTGGCCGAGAGGCGGGCATCGTCTCCCAGGACCACCCCTTCCCCTACCACGGCGTGGGGGCCGATGCGGCAGCCGTTGCCCAGGATGCACCCCCGCAATTGGGCCCCTTCTCCCACCTGCACCCCCTTCCAGAGCACTGAACCGTCGACGACTGCCCCTTCTCCGACCCGGCAGTCTCGATCGATGGCCGAGCCGAGGACCCGGGATTGGTCCCCGAGGCGGACCGAATCGGCGACCACCGAATTCCGCACGAGGCCAACGCAATCCTCGGGCTCAGGGGGTTCCGCCGGGTCGAACCGGAAACCGGATACAGGCGACACAAACCGCCCCTGAAAAATGTCCCGGTGAGCCTGCAGGTACTTTTGTGGGGTTCCTATGTCAATCCAGTAACCCGGAGAAATATAGGCATAGACCGGCAGTCCGCCGGCCAGCAGACCTGGAAACACCTCCCTTTCGAAGGAGGTGTTCACGCCGGCCCGAATCGTCTTCAGGACTTCCGGTTCCAGCACATAGAGCCCGGCATTGATGGTGTCGCAGGTGACCTGGTCGCGGCCGGGCTTCTCCAGGAAGCGCGCCACTCGGCCATCTTGCCCGGTTTCCACCAATCCGTAGGCGGAAGGGTTGTCGACTCGGGTCAGGGTCAAGGTGGCCGTTGCCGCGCGCCGGCGGTGGGACCGAAGGATCTCCGTCAGATCGAAGTCGCAGAGAATGTCCCCGTTAAAAACGACAGCGGTACCGTCCAGGAATGGCTCCGCGTTTTTGAAGGCCCCGCCGGTACCCAGGGGAGACTGCTCGACCACGTAGCGTAGCCGAATCCCGAAACGGCTGCCGTCTCCCAATTCCGCTTCGATCTTGTCGGGCCGATAGCCCAGGCTCAGGATGGCCTCGCTGACGCCGTGGCGGCGCAGCAAGTCGAGCTGATATCCCAGAAAAGGGACGTTGGCGATGGGAACCACCGGCTTGGGCACCTGGAGGGTCAACGGCCTGAGCCGGGTTCCTTCGCCGCCCGCCAGGATCACCGCCTTCATGCAAAGCTCCCGTAACCGGAATGGTCGGAATTCAGGACAGCCAGGACCGGCGCCGCTCCACCTGGACTCCGACGAAACCCAGTTTCTCGCTGAAGGGACTGGTCTTGCCGATTCGAACCCTGACCTTCCTGACCGGGAAGTCCTTCAGCACCTCTCGGCAGATCTGCAGAGCCGCTTCCTCCAGCAGGGTAAAGGTTCGGCTTTCGCACAACTTCTCGACCTGGGCATAGACCGCGCTATAGTCGACTGTCTGGTCCAACCGTCCGTCCCGGGCTTTCTCCAGGGACCTCCACAGGGTCAGGTCGGCCCGGCAGGGTTGGGCCCGACCGCGTTCTTCCCGGGTGGTTCCTACTTTCATCTGCAGTCGAATGTCTCTCAGCAGAATCTTGTCCATGGCCGCACGGCCCCCCGTCGACTCACAACGGCCCGATGATAGCATGGGGGTGACCGGGATGGTTCGCGGTCGGGAAACTTCTCCCCGTAGCGCGCCGTGACAGATCCCTCTATAGCCTCCTCCAACCCCTTGGTGGTCCTTCGTCGTCCTTCGCGCCCCTTCATGGATTTCTTTTTGTCCTTGGTGGATAGCGCCCCCCCCGTCCCCGACGACGGGACGGATCATACAGAGTGAAACAGGGGCCTGTTACGAACCTCGGAGACTGGGGCTCCCCACCGACTCGACGGCGGGCTGGATCTCCTATCCTGCGATCTCGCCGATTCCGTCCCCCCCACCGGTTCGACTGCGGGCGGGGCTTTCGGGGCGCCGCGTTGGCCCCCCTCCGGCTCGGCTGCAGGCTGCGGCACGGTCGAAGGGACGCCGCGTTTGCCTCGCCGACTCCCCCTCAAGGGGGGAGTGATA
>JAPPDF010000038.1 GCA_028875575.1 Acidobacteriota bacterium | reverse complement strand
GGGAGTGAAGCCGGGAGTGCTCCTTCGGTCGGGCTCCGCCCTCCCTGCGGAGCACGCCCGCTCGTTGCCCATCGACCCCCTTGGAGATATGCTTAGCCCTACATAAAGAAGACTGGCCGTGTAAACCATGTTTGCGGTTTATTGTGTAAACCATGAATGGATTGCACAAGTTCTACTGGAAGCCTTGTGCAGGCCTCAATCACTCCCCCCTGGAGGGGGAGTCGGTGAGACAAGGGCTCCGCCCGCAGTCGAACCGGTGGGGGGGACGGTATCGGCGAGATCGCCACATAGGAGATTCAGCCCGCAGTCGAACCGCTGGGGGGCCAACCCGGCGTCCCCTGAGTGAAGGTCAGCGGCTCGTTGGCGGCACCGGTGTGGCGCTCGCTTCCCAATCACGCCAAAAACCTGACTGGCGCACAAGCCCATGGCCGAAATCAGGCTGAAAAATCTGACCAAGCGGTTCGGCGAGGTGACGGCGGTGGACGACCTGAGCCTGGAGATTGCAGACCGGGAATTCCTGGTGCTGGTGGGGCCCTCGGGCTGCGGCAAGAGCACGGTGCTGCGCTGCATTGCCGGTCTGGAAGAGTTGACGGGCGGGGAAATCTTTATCGGAGACCGCCGCGTGAACACCCTCTCCCCCAAGGACCGGGACGTGGCCATGGTGTTTCAGAACTACGCCCTCTATCCCCACATGAACGTGCGGGAGAACCTGGCTTTCGGCCTGCGCCTGCGAACTCCCCCGCATGGCCCCCTGGCCTGGATGCTGGACCGCCGGGCCTGGAAGGGGAAACGCGAGGGCATCGAACGGCAGGTCCAGTCGGTTGCCCGGATGCTGGAGCTTGAGGAAGTGCTGGGGCGGCGTCCCAAGCAGCTTTCCGGCGGACAGCGCCAGCGGGTGGCCCTGGGACGGGCCATCGTGCGCGAGCCCAAGGCGTTTCTGATGGATGAACCCCTGTCCAACCTGGACGCCAAGCTGCGGGTGGCCACCCGGACCGAGCTGGTCAAGCTCCACCGCAGGCTGGGAGTGACCACCGTCTACGTGACCCATGACCAGGTTGAGGCCATGACCATGGGGGACCGCATCGCCGTCATGGACCAGGGCATCCTCCAGCAGGTGGACACTCCCCTCAACCTCTACAATCGGCCGGCCAACCGGTTTGTGGCCGGTTTTCTGGGATCGCCGGAGATGAATTTCCTGGAAGGGCGGGCGGTCGCCCGGGACGGGGAGCCTTGGTTGGAAACCGCGAGTCTGCGGCTGCCGCTCTCGGAACTCAACGTTCCCGGGGACTGGAGCGGCCGGCAGGTCACGCTGGGCATTCGCCCGGAACATGTGCTCAAGTGCGGGTCAGGGCCGGACGGGACCTCAAGCCTTGTGCGGCTGGAAATCGAGGTGGAGGTGGTGGAGCCGATGGGCAGCAGCGTCCTCTACTATCTCAAGGCCGGAGTCCATACGCTGCTGGCGCTCTGGGGACCTGAAGCGGCGGGCCTGCCCCCACCCGAAAGAGTGAGTCTGGATCTGTCCAAGGCTCACCTGTTTGACAAGGGTAGCGGGCGTTCCCTCTGTCAGCCGGAGGGGCCGGCCACGAACTTCTGGACCCGCCGGCCCAGCACGTCACAGACGTAGACCTCACCGGACGGGGCCACCGCCACGTCGTGGGCCCAGTAGAACTGTCCGTCGTACCTCCCGAAGGAGCCCCACAGTTCCAACACCTTGCCCTCGGGACTGAACTTCAGGATCCGCTCCTTTTTGTCCCGATGGACCAGGTCCCCTCCGTCGGCCACGAAGATCGAGCCGTCGGCGCCGATGTCCAGGCCCCAGGGGCGGCGCATGCGGGGGCTGCTCCAATGGCGGAGCAGGGTCCCCTTGCCGTCGAACACCTGGATGCGCTGGTTGCCCCGGTCGGCCACGTAGACCTTGCCTTGGCCGTCGACGGCGATGCCGTGAGGCGTGTTCAGTTGCCCCGGCCGGTCGCCCTTGCTTCCCCAGTCCATTAGAAATCGGCCCTCGGAGGAGAATTTGGCCACCCGGCTGTTCACATAGCCGTCGGCGACGTAAATCTCCCCGTTTCGGGCCACGGCCACGTCGGTGGGCTTGTTGAAAAGCACCGGACCCAGGCCGGGAGTCCCTCGGGTCCCCAGGGTCATCAACAGCTCTCCTCGGGGACTGAACTTGAAGACCTGGTGGTGGCCCACGTCCACCACCCAGACGTTGTCCCAGGGATCGACCTCCAGGCCGTGGGCCGCTTCGGTGAACCGGCCCTCGCCCCAGGAAGCCAGCAGCTTGCCGGATTGGCCGTCAAGACAGAGGATGGGCGGGTCGGTGCGCTGGAAGATGAAGACACGATTTCGTGAATCCACGTCCACCCCGGCGACCCCGGCAAAGGGGGCCCCTTCGGGCGCTTGAGGCCAGCCGTGCACGACCCGGTATTTCGAGGCGGCAACAGGGTCCAGGCCGGGCCGCAGAGCGATTCCCGCCAGCACCGCAAAGGCGGCCGCCAACCACAAACGTTGCACGGACGGCTCCTTTCTCAAGTGTCTCGGACGTGCAGGCCCTGCACGTCAGGCTCGATTTCCAATGTCAGTCCGGTTCCGACGTCGGTCATTGCCGATCCAAGCGGTTGCCTGTGGATGCCAGAAAGTGACGGGCCAGCAAGCCCAGCACCAGTAGGGCCGCGGCCAGGGACAGGGTGTGCAACAGGCTCAGCAGCCAAAGGGGAACCATAGGCGGACCCTTAACGACGCGCTCCTCACCGGGTGTCAGTCCTCCCAGGTGAAGAGGACTCCCAGCATGTTTTTTTCCCGATGGTAGATCATCTCGTAGGCTTCCACCATCCGGGAGTAGTGGAAGCGGTGGGTGATCAGCTTCTTGGGTTCCAGCGAGGTGGTCTTCATCAGAAACAGCATGTGCTCGGCGGCTCGATCGTTGGAGAAGCGGTTTTCCATGGTAGAACCGGCGCCCCCGTCCGGATAGAGATACCCCGTCGGTCCCGATACGGCGTGCAGCGAGATGCCCCGGGTGTAGAACAGGGACATGGACAACGGATTGAAGTCCAGATCGGTTTCCCCCCGCCCCAACAGGCTGACGATGGACACTCGGCCGTGCTGCCGCACAATCTCGAGGGCGGTGCGGTAGGCGGGCCAGGGATTGGCCGTCAGGATCACCAGGTCGATGCCGGAGCCTCCGGTGACCTCGCCCAGCTTGGCTTTCAGGTCCGGGTCGTTGTAGAGGAAGCCCTCGTGAGCCCCCATCCGCTGGGCCATCTCCAGGCGGGTGGGACTGTTGCCGATTGCAATCAAGTGCGCACCGAACAGAGGCCCCAGGGCCACCGCTCCCAGACCCAGCGTTCCCAGTCCGACCACCGCCACGTTTTCGCCCGGCTCGAAATGAGCCTTGCGGTAGCAGAAGGAGCTGAGCGCGTAGAGGTGAGCCCACACCGCGTCCTCGTCGTCCACCCCCTCCGGAACCTTCACCATGCTGGCCGCCTCGTTGGTAATGTATTCCGACTGGTGGGGTTGCCGGGTCACCACCCGGTCCCCGACCTGAACCCGACGGACCGCACTGCCCACTCCCATCACGATTCCCAGGTTGCTGTCTCCCACCCAACGGGGATACACCGGGGCTCCGGGGACGTGTTCGGCCCCCTCGTAGTTGCCTCGGTCGGTCCCGATCTTCAGGGCGCTCACCCGGGTCCGGATCCAGACTTCGTCCGGCTTCAGGTTGCTGGTGTCCAGGGGGCGCTCTTCGATGTGCAGGTCTCTGGGTCCGCGAAGGTTGGCGATTTTCATGGCGGCTCCTTTGAATTCTCCGGATGGGTCGGGGGGCGTCAGCCCCGGTATTGGGGACCATCACCCGCGCTGGGGTCAGTCGGGGCGCGGCGTAAGTCTATCACGGACGAGGGCGTCGTCAGGAGCAAGCCCGGGGATGGCCCTCTCGGCCCTTCAGAAGTAAATGCTCAACGAAAGGTAGGCGGTGGTGCCGAGGGCGCCGTACTCGGAGGCCGGCGGTCCCTCGGAGCCCGGTGAGACCTCGCCGAATCCCTTGAAGAGGCCGCCGGTGATGGTGACTTCGTTGCTTGCCGAGTAGGAGAGGCTTGGAGCCAGCAGGGAGCTGCGGTCGTTGAGATTCCAAAGCCAGAGCAGCGACAGGCTCCATAGGGGATGGAGCTGATATTGAGCCTGGGCGGCGGCCTGGTCGCGCCCCAGCACCTGCAGCTCGCCCCGAGTGAAGGCCTCGGACTCCAGGACCGACGAGGTTTCATCGGAGCCGCCGGCTCCCAGGCCGTCGTGCTGGTACTCGGCCACCAGGTAGAGATCCCGGTTGGAGAGGGTGAGGCGGCGGTCGATGCCCAGCGTTCCTCTCAGCACGGTTTCACCACCTATCCTGCGCAGCGATGCCTCGCCGCGCAGCGCCACCGGGCCCAGCGAGCCGGAAACGGCCCCGGCAGCAGCAGGCTCGTCGAAAAGCGCTCCGGCCCAACCCGAGATTTCCCAGTTCTTCCAGGTGGTCAGGCCTCGCCCCAGGGCGGTGATCTCCCTGCCTTCGGCCGACCGGGTGGGCCGCACCACCACCTCCACCTGGCTGAGGGGGCCAGGGTGGAATTGCAGGCGGGCGGCGTCGATGCCTCCGCGGTAGGCGCGAAAGGGGTCGGCGGGGTTAAAGGGAGAAAAGGGGTCGGCCGGGGTGAGAAAGAGCGTGGTCGCCCAGGATGCCGTCTGTCGCCCCAGCGTCAAATCCAGATTCCCGGTAGGCGCCCAGCTCAGGTTGAGGCGATCGAAGCGGTGCTGCCAGCTCACATGATCCTGCTCCCAAAGGTTCCACTGGAGGTCCAGCCAGGGTCGGGTTTCGGGAAGGCCGGCGATCGCAAGGGCTCGCGAAGTCGGCTGCCGGTTCAGGCCGAGGGTGTGCTCGTAAGCGATCTCCAGGGAAAGGGGGCCCCAGCCAGGCTCGCTCATCAGCCGCAAGCGGTTGAAGTCGCCGAAGAACCCGGCACGGGAGGGCGTCGCCCGGCTCCACAGGGGAAGGTTGTGATAGTAGCCCCGGATCTGGGGTGTCTGGGCCGCTGCCGGTCCGGGGCCGCCTTGGGTTGCCCCCAGGGCCAGGAGGAATGCCGCGGAAACTGTTATTCGCGCCGGGGCTCTTGCCATTGGTCAGAGGCTATCTTACCGTCGACCAGATGGATCAGGCGACGGGACCGTTCCATCAGCCGGGAGTCGTGGGTGGCGAAGAGAAAGGTGGTTCCAAGGTCCCGGTTGAGCTCCTCCATCACCGTCAGCAGGACGTCGCTGGCGGCCGAGTCGAGGTTGGCGGTGGGCTCGTCCGCCAGAACCAGGGCGGGTTCTCCGACCACCGCCCGGATGACGGCCACCCGCTGCTGCTGTCCCCCCGACAGCTTGCCGGGACGGCGGTGCTCCAGTCCTGCCAGTCCGGTGCGCTGGAACAGTTCTCGGACCCGACGCTCTCTTTGGCCGCGTTCCAGGCCGCGCAAAAGCAGCGGGAACTCGGCGTTCTCCAAGGCCGAGAGGACCGGCAGCAGATTGTAGGACTGGAAGATGAAGCCCAGCTTCTCCAGGCGCATCCGAGCAAGCTCGCGACTGCTCATCCGGGTCAGTTCCAGTCCGTCCACCCACACCCGGCCGTCGCTGGGCCGAGTCAAGCCCCCGATCAGATTGAGCAGGGTGGTCTTGCCCGATCCCGAGGGTCCGGCCAGCACCACGAACTCTCCGGGCTGGATGGTGAGGGTGACCCCGCGCACGGCCCGCACCTCTTCCGCTTCCTGATGAAAGACTTTCCAGACCGCTTCGGTACGCAGGGCCGGGTTGCCCACGATCTCGCTCCTTCAGCGCTCGAACTTCATGGTTTCGGCAACATCGATGCGCATGGCTCTCAGGGCCGGGTAGAGGGAGGACAGCATACCAATGAGGAAAATGAACGACAGCCCCTGCACCATCCGGGCTACCCGAAAACGGGGAACCACCACCGGGTCCATCACCACACCGGAGAACGTCCACTCATTGTCCATCATGGAGGACAGATCGAGTCCCTCTCCCCAGAGAAACCAGGTGACCGACAGACCCAGGGCGATGCCGATAGTCCCACTGAGGACGGTCAGAATCAAGCCCTCCACCAGAACCAGGCTGGCCGATTGGCCGGGAGTCAGACCCAGGGCCTGAAGCACGCCGAACTCCCTCCGCCGGTACATCACCGACATGAGCACCGTGTTGACGATCCCCAGGGCAATGATGCTGAAAAGGATCCCCTGAAAGAGGTAGTTGGAGAAGTCATCGATCTTCACGGCGGCATCCAGCTCCGGCAGGGATTCCCGCCAACTCAATATCTGCAGCTCTTCCGATCCGGGTAGCTGGGAGAGCCCTTGCTGCAGTGAATGCCGAGCCTGAGGCACCTGCTCGCTGTTTGCCAGCAGCAGCCCCAGGGAGGTGATATCGTCGCCGCAGCCCAGCCAGGCTCCGCCGGTGGAAAGCGGAATGTGCAGGAGCGAGCGGTCCACCTCGGGAATGCCCGTGCGAAAGGTCCCCACCACCCGAACCAGCTGGCCGGCGATTTCCCCATCGGCATCCTGGGCGGTGAGGACGAACTTGGACCCCAACCGTAGATCGAGAGCCTCGAGGAGCCCGATTCCCACAAAGGCGGCCAGCCGGTCTCCGGGTCGGAGGTAGCGGCCCTGCCGCACTTTCTCGTCCAGGACGGAAAAGGCGGCCTCGACGCCAGGGTCGACCCCCAGGATGCGAGCCGGTCGCGCCCCGGCCGCGGAACTGGCCATGCCGGTGACGGCGAGCCGGGGGACCATGGCATGGATTCCTCCGGGGAGGCCGCCTTGGCGCAGGGCCTGCTCCACCAGGGCTCGGGATTCCGAAGGCATCCTGTCCTTCAGGGCTCGGCTGTCCTGAAATCGGTTTGACTGGATCGTAAGGTGCCCGTCGGCCATGCGCGCGGCCGAGTCGATCCACTGCTCGTGGGTTCCGTCCCCCAGGATCAGGCTGAATATCAACAGGGCGCCACCCACAATCATGGAGGCAGCCGTCAGCAGGCTGCGCCTGGCCTGTCTTCTCAGGTTGCGCAGAGCCAGCTTGGCGATGACGGCGGTCTTGGAGCTCATAGGCCGGAGAGTGTGTCCGCCGGTGGCAACCATGCGGCTCGCGCCGCCGGGTAGAGACCGGCTGTCACCGCGGTCACCAGCAGCGCCAGGCCGGTCCACAGAGACACGGGGAGGTTGTACTCGACCCTGAGAACGGGACGAATCAGCGCTCCCAACATGGTGAGATCGCCGTAGATCCAGCTCAGGTCGATCGGATAATGGTGCCACCAGGTGATGAGCGGCAAGGTGACGGCCACGCCCAGGACCAGGCTGATCCATCCCAGCGCGGTGGCTTCCGAAACCACCGTGAGCAGTATCTGGTGGGGCCTGGCTCCCAGAGCCAGCATCACCGAAAACTCCCGCCGTCGTTCGAAAGTGGACATGAGCATGGTGTTGGCGACGCCGAAAAGCGCGATGGCAAAGACGATGATGACCACGATCGAGTACCAGGAATCCATCAACAGCGCGTATTCCAGCATTTCGGGCCGCAGCCCGGTCCAGTCCAGGACCTCCATCTCCACACCCAACGGCGCCAGGGCGGCAACCAGGCGCCGGCCGGCTTCCGGAGCCAGCCAGGGATCGGCGGTGGAGAGGGCGATCTCGTGGATCCTCCCCGCATCGAGAGCCAGCAAGCGCTGCAGCGACCGGATCGGGACCAGGGCGAAGGCACCGTCCAGGTCCGCCATTCCCGTCCGGTAGAGACCGCTTACCCGGAAGACGTCGTTGCCCATTGAGCCGTCCGCCGCGGGAGCCACCAGGATGATCTCGCCACCGACCTGCAGTTCGAGCCGGCGGGCCATCTCGGTTCCAATCATCAGTTCGTTGGCTGCCGGGTTTGGGGCCCGCCCTTGTGACAGAGAATTCATGAGACGGCTGACCCCGGGCTCGCGATCGAGGTCGATGCCCATCAGCATGCCGCCCCGGGTGGATTGCCCGGAACTCAACAGCCCTGCGCCGTAGACGCGGGGTGCGGCCGCGACCACGGCGGGATCTTGGGCCGCCGTCCGGATTACGGCTTCGAAGTCGGATCCGGAACGGCCCCCGATAGTCTCGTAGAGGCTGCGGTCCGGCCTGTAGCGGGGCGAGTGGATCTGTATCTGCCCGGTCATCAGGCCGGTGCCGTTCTCGATCATCTCCACCTTGAGTCCGTCTGCAAAGCCGACCATGAAGATGACGGCAAAGTAGCCGGCCGCCAGGCCCAGGGCCGTGATGAAGGTGCGTCTCGGGTTGCGCCCGAGATTGCGCCAGCCAATCAGCCACCAGGAAGGAAGGGCCATGACCGCTTACCTCCCGCGCCGGAGCGTCCGCAGAGAGAAGAAGGACTTGTCGATGTCCAGGTTGAACTGCAGCTCGTCGTAGCTCACGCTGGTCCGCTCACCGGGCTTGTCGTGAGGTTGCATGTCCATGTGAGCCGGAACCAGGCGGCCGCCCATGCGGCGGAAATCACTGAAGGTGAGGGTGCGGACCAACGCGCCCTCTTCGTCGAAGTAGCGGGCCTGCAAGGGCATGAAGTCCCGTTGTCGGACCCGGTATTCGATCTTTCCCCACACCACGGCGGCTTCCGGTCTTGGGGTCAGGGTGAATTCCCAGAGCTTGACGGTTTCGCGAGTTCCTTCAAAGGTGGTTTCGATCTCGTAGTCCTCTACCAGGCGGCTCTCCTTGACCAGGTCATCGTTGGTGAAGTGGGACCCCATCCACGACCCCATCATCATGGAGGCGGGAATCTTGATGGTGCGATCCACCTTGGGCAGGTAGTTCCAGATATCCCTGGAGGCCTTCAGCGTGCTGGTGCCGGCTTCCTTGGCGGGAGACAGGACCCGGACCAGGGAGTAGTCGGCGCCCAGGGACCAGACCTCCATGGTCAGGCTCCGTTCCCAATGACGGGTGATCACCCTCATGGTGGCCACGCCGCGGCTGGAGGTCCCTCTCAACACGCGGTCCACCCGGTCGATGATCGCCCGAGGCGAATGCCGATCGTCGGCCGTCAGGCCGGGGGGCATCAGGGTCATCGCCAGCAGCCAAAGCCCCGGAATGTGTAATACGCGCTTGCCGCGAAGTTGGTGTTCGGTGAACTTCAACCCATTACCTCTCAATTCCCGCCTATTCGGTCACAACAGGCTGTCAGATGAAGCGGACTGCTTTTCGGAGGACAGGTCATCTCCCTGTGCAGTGCTCTGGAGAACCCCCTCTTTGACGAGTCTCTTCACCAAGGTCAGCTTGCCCTCCGCATCCAGACAGTCGGGCAGGTCCAGGACGCAGAACTCATCAGCCGTGGTGGCAAACTGCAGCGCCGGCCACACCCCGACCGGTAGCCTGAGCTCCCGGCCACAGAACCGGAGGACGCACGTCTCGCCGTCCGTCGCGACTTCGGTGAGCAGCCCGACACGGCGTCTTACCCGTGAGCCCTGCGCCAGCCGATCTCGGTGGAGCCGTTGGCCAAGCAGGTCGGTGAACAGCGGTACGTCGGTGGCCAAGACCTCGTCCGCAAAGCGGCGCCATACGACCTCGGGGTCGAACTGTGATTGCAGCAACTCCAGCTTCTCGCTGAACAGGCGCTTTCGCTCGGACGCAGGGAATCCCTCGCGAGTGAACTCGCGAGGGAGATTGCGGCGAAGCGATTCTTCCCCAAGCGCCGCCGCGGTGACGCTCTCGACGAGGAACTCCGCCCACGTGAATGCCGTTAGCCCGAGCGTAATGTGCAAGGACGCCTGCCCCGTCGAGCGGGCGGAGTGCATCAGACCGCGCGGAAGGTAGAGGGCGCTGCCCGGCCTGAGTTCGAACTCATCGCCAACGTTGCCCGGAGGCGTGCCGGGTTCGAAGCGCTGGCCGCGCATCGGCAATTTTACCTTGGTGTCGTAGATCGACCAGCGCTTCGTGCCGCTGATCTGCAACACGAAGACATCGTGGACATCCCAGTGCGGGGCGAATCCCTGCGCGTCGGGCGGCGTGAGATACACGTTGGTCTGGACTCGCGACGAAAAGCGACTCCCGAGCGCGACGCACAGCCGCGCCAGCGTCGGCACGCGCGTATGGAGCTGATTGAAGATGACGGTCGAGCCGTTGTCGAAGTGCCTCGCGACCTCGAGAGGCTGGACCCTGCCGGCACCGTTCACGTACTCGCGGGAGGCGACGTCGCCGTCATCCCGTACCAGCTTGATGTCCCGATGACCGGCCGAGTGAGTGCCGAGCACGATGTCGAGGTCGCTTACCGAGAGGAGTCCGGCGTAGTACTCGGGCGCCTTGCGCCGGATGTGAAGAAGCCTCTGCTCGTAGAAATTGTTTTCGAACTCCGCGGTCGGCAGCGGATCGATGAGCCAGGCGTACCAGTTGCGGTCGATCGCCTGCCCTGCCCGGGTTTGGTCCGTCGTCATCTCAGCACTCCGTGCGTAGCAACCGATGGTACGTTGTTGTCACTCATTGGTCCCGCGGCTCCGGTGGCGGCTTGACAACCATGGCACGCATCACTAGCATCGCGCTACTAGCATATTGAGACTCATTCTCGGTTTCCAGTCTTAGGAGCAATGTAATGAGCAGATCGGAGAACAGCAAGCTCGGCGCGACTCGTCCCGGATCGCCGACGGCACTGACTGACGAGGACATCAACACTGTCCGGGTCGATCGCCGCTCGTTTCTCTCGCGTGCGGTCGCGGCCGGCTCGATCGCGGCGGCTGCCGCCATGGCGGCGGCCTGCGCCAGCGGAACCGATTCCGACGGCGAGGGCGATGCAGGTGCGCCGCCGGCTGACTCCGACCAGGAGACTGAGGCCGATCAAGCGACCGATTCCGACCGCCAGCAGTAGGAGTCTGTGCCGGACAACGGCGCTGATTCCTGCATCGAGCCCACATTGCCTTGCCCTCTCCCCGCAAGGCGCCTCGCCGCTCCCCGCGGCGCCCGTATCGCCACAGGACACTAGTGTCCTGTAACAGAAATAAGGTTACCATCTCCGATGGAGGTTCCACCGGGGAACGGTCGGTAGGAGAGGACCGTTGCGGTT
>JAPPDF010000037.1:99514-112631 GCA_028875575.1 Acidobacteriota bacterium | reverse complement strand
ATCACTCCCCCCTTGAGGGGGAGTCGCAGAAGCCGAGCCGCAGGCGAAGGCTGATGCGGAGGGGGGCAATCGCGGCGCCACAAAGCAGCGCCGAATGGCGATGGCTGATGCGGTGGGGGGGGTAGGGCTCGGCTCCGGACCGTGCGACAGGGCGGCTCAAACCGGTTGCAAAAGGGGCACTTCAAATGGGTGCCCTTCCCGACGCCAGGGTGGCCGGGTGCCGCATCGCAGGGAAACCGAGCGGCACCCAACGCGAGTGCATGCGGGCGGAACGCCCGGGCTCCCGGGTGGCGCCTGCCTTGACTTGACTCCCCGGCGGGGACGTGAAATCCTTGCCACCCCCAAGCCAATCGACCCGGGTGCAGGGCGCCCGGCGCCACCAGGAGGCGAATCGCATGATGGAACGCAGGCAGTTCCTGGCGCTGCTGGCCGCCGCCCCGGCGCTCGGCAAAATCCCGGTGCGCGAGGCCAGCGACGTGGAAACCGTCTTCAAGAGCCCCGGCCCCTACCCCAACGGCCTGCAGGCGACCGACGCGGGCCTGTGGATCATCGATGGGGAAGACGCCCGAGCCCACCTGGTCAGCTACAGGGACGGAACGGTGCTGCGGGCATTCGATACGGAGGCCGTCCACCCCAGCGGGATCACTTTCGATGGGGAGGCCATCTGGGTAGCGTCGACCTACAGCCGGGAGATCATCCGCGCCGATGCCTCCAGCGGCAAGACCCTTGCCAAGCACTTCACGCCAGGTGCCGGCGTAATCTACAAAATGCCCTCCGATCCTGCCGGCCGCCGAAGCCCGTTGGCGCCGCCCCCGGAACCTGCGGACGCAACCCCTGCCCCCGCCGAGCCTCGTCCCGCGACCGGCGCTCACGGCCTGGAGTGGCGAGAGGGCAAGCTGTGGGCAGCGGTGCCGCCGTCCCGAATGATCTACCGCATCGACCCGGAAAGCTGGATGGTCGAGCAGCGCTTCCCCTCCGTCGGCAACCGCCCCCACGGCATCGGTTGGGAAGGCGACACCCTTTGGTGCACCGACACCAACCTCAACGCCTTCTTCAAGCACGACCCGAAATCCGGCGAGATCCTCCAGAAGATCCAGCTCGCCGACGACGACCCCCTGCCCCACGGAATGAGCATCCGGGAGGGGATCCTCTGGTACTGCGACGACGTCGGCGTGGTCTGCCGGCTGAAGCTCTGAGGCAGGCTTCCTCAGACCCGCCCCACCATCCGGCCTCGTCTCGCTTCTTTGTCTGCTTGGAATTCCAACTGGCCAGGCTGCTGTGGAGAGCGCAGCCCGGAACGCGTGAGCGACTACGGCTTCCGCCCTACCGCTTCTCCCCAGGCGATGGCGGAGACGGCACCCGGGGAATCCTTCCACTGATCCAGCAAGCGGCGCCAATCGTCGAATTTCTCCTGAGTTGCCAGCCCGAATTTGATGGCAGCCTCGACGACATTCGGCGCAAAGAACCAACTGACGGAAAAGTTGTGGTAGAAGGCAACGTCCTCGGGCGTGCCGAAGTATTCGAATGAAGCGCTTCCATGGATCACCGAGAACCCGGCCTCGAGAAATCTCCTCGGCAGTTCCTTGCCCATCTCCGGATGGGACCCGTTGGCCTCGAGAAGCTTCGAGAAGGTCACCCAGGCATCGGCCAGGGCTTCGAATGCGGGTTCGGAAAAGGACGAGGAACCGATCATTTCGCGCGCCGAGATGAGTCCTCCCGGCTTCAATACCCGCTTCACCTCGGCCAGGACGGCGTCGGTGTCGGGAACGTGCATGAGGAGCGCGTGACAGTGGGCGGCATCGAACGATTCGGCCTCATAGGGAAGCCGCATCGCATCGCCTGTCCGGAAGATTGCGTTGCGATGTCCGCCGGCGGAAGCGGCAGCCCGGGCTATCTCGATCTGTGATTCTTCCATGTCGATGCCGTGCACTTCTCCGGGTGCTACCGCCTTCGCCAAACCCAACGAGATGGTTCCCGGACCGCAACCCAGATCGAGAACACGCATACCGGGCTTGAGGTGGGCCAGCAGGTGGGCGGCGTTGGTCTCGGCATTGCGGCGGTCGAGCAATTGCAGGAACTCGTCGCTGTAACCCATGGTGTAGGAAGAATCGGTGGAATCCGGGTTCCGGCTACTGTTCATTGACTGTTCCCTCCTGGTCCTTTGCAACAACCGCTTCCACGGTTATGGCTGGCCGATAACAGAGACAAGGATACGCACGCTGCAAAGCTGCGCCTCACTCCACCATGCCGGAAATGCGGGCCAGCTGCACGATCGAGAGCACGGCGATCACCAGCACCACCAGCACCCCGAGCGCGTTGGTCAGGCGGGTGTTGCGGAAACGGCCCATGATCTCGGATCGATTGGCAATGACCAGCAGCAGCACCAGCACCACCGGCAGGAACAGGGCGTTGGCCGCCTGCGCCAGGACGATCACCCGATAGGGCGAACCGCCGGCAAACACTCCGAACAGCACGCCCGTGACCAGCACGAATCCGCCCAGCAGCCGCAGCCGGGCGCTCCGCAGGTCGGGAGTCCAGCCGAAGGCGCCGGAGACGGCGTAGGCGGCTGCCAGCGGGGCGGTGATCGACGAGGTCAGCCCGGCGGCGAACAGACCGGCAGCAAACAGCACCGGTGCTGCCGGACCGAGAAGCGGCTCCAGCCGTTGGCCGACGGTGGCGGCGCTCACCTCCACCCCCAGGCCCTGCAGGGGTATGGCGGTGACCAGCACCGAGGCGGTAACCAGGCCTCCAAGGGTTACCGAGACGAAGGTGTCCAGCCGCGCCTCCTTCACATTGGCGTCCTTGCGCCCGGTGTCCGGCCACTGTTCGAGGGCGGTGCTCGCGTGCAGAAAGAGGTTGTAGGAGACAACCGTGGTGCCGATCAGCGCCAGCACGATGAGCAGCGAGCCCGGCGGCACGCTGGGCACCAGCGCGCCCGCCGCCAACTCCCCGAGGCTGGGGGCGGTCATGGCGGCGACGACGCAAAAGGTGACGCCCATCACCACCACCAGCGCCACCAGCACGTTCTGAATGGTCTTGTACCTGCCGGTCAGCAGCAGGCCGCCGGCGACAACTCCCAGCAAGAGTATGGCAACACCTGGATCCAGCCCGGTCAGCGCGTTGAAGCCGAGCGAGGCGCCCAGCAGGTTGCCGGCCTGGAAGGCGGCGTTGCCCAACAGGATCGTCACCGCGATCAGCAGGATGACCGCGCCCCTGAGCACCGGCGAGGCGATGCCGGCCCGGATCGACTCGGCCAGGCCCTGTTCCCCGGCAATGCCCACCCGGGCCGCCATGTCCTGCAGGACGATGGTGGCGACCACCGAGAAGACGATGGCCCAGAGCAGGGCGGCGCCGTAGCCGGCCCCGGCGGTGCTGGCGGTCACAATGGTGCCCGGACCGATGAACGCAGCCGATACCAGCAGCCCCGGTCCGAGTCGAAATCTGGTCATGGGAGGGATATCGAGGAACCGATCGCAAGCCGGCCGGCGTTGGTTCCCAAAGGCTTGTTTCCGATAGGCCGCGGGCGGTAGGCTACCACGTTTGGAGGTTGCCGCTGCGGGCCGCGGGCTAACCAGGGAGTACCCTGATCCTAGCCCGCCAACGCAAACCCAATATACATGGGGCGCTTAGGCGCGGACAAATAACGGAGGTCTTTCAGTCCCTTCGGTATTGGACAGGGATAGGCTTTAATTCTGAGACGGTCCAACGGGCTGAGTCGCTGGTGTGTGCCAATCGGACCCGGGGCCAGCTACGCCATGCGTTTTAGTTCCCGGATTGTTGCGCGGCTTCGCTCGGCCCTTCCGATTCCAGGTAATAGCCCGCGCCGATCAGCACCGGAACTCCGAAAGACATGACCCTCTTGACGAAGGTCACCTTGCGCTGCCACTGGTTGGTGCCGGGATTCCGGTTCCAGTAGTAGAGGAAGCTCTCCCCGAAGGCATCGGCAACACCGATGACATTCCGCCCGGCAAAGCCACCGATAAAATTCGAGGACAACTCGGAGCCGATCAAGGGGTTCGCGGGCGAGCCCGTAAAGAGGGTGTAGCCGTAGGTGTCCAGGCCGAATAGGTAGATGGAGCGGCTTCGCCAGCGAGGATCGTTGGCCAGGCTGACCGAGGCGAAATACCCCATGGAATCCAGTTCCATGGCCGCGCAACGGACAAACTCCTGCAGCCTGGCCTCGGAGGGATAGGAGTGGAGCATGGCGGCATTGACCTCGTCGCTCCGGCAACTGCCCGGGAAGTCACGCCGATAGACCCCGGCCCCAATCGCAGCCGGCACCCCGTTCCAGTCGATGGCCTTGAAATAGGAGGCCTTGGGCTCGGCTCTGCCGGTGGCAGGATTGGTGAAGGAATAGTAGACCCAACCCTCGCCGAAGTTGGTCGCAACCCGATAGAACTCCAGGATCAGGTCGGAGCCGAAGTCGTCCGTCAGAACCCCCCAAGGCACCCCTTCCAGCAAGGGATCGGGTGGAAAGACGATGGCACGGGAGGCCCCGGGCACATTGGTCATCTCGTCGACGAAGACATAGGTGGGACCGCTCTTCCAGCGCTTGTCCTCGTTGAAGGCCCTGCGAGCCTCCTCGAAGCCCACTTCATGGACGAACTCGTAGGCGCACTGGACAAAGGCCTGGACGTCCTCCGTAGTGCGCACGGCGCTGGCCACGATGTAGCGGTCCTCGCACGCATCATGGGAGGCCAAGCCCGGTGTGACGAAGATAGCCCCGAGACAGATCAGAACTGAAAAGATTCGAGTTTTCATAGTGCGGTTAGTCTACCGGAATAAAAAGAGCGCACGCAACCGTTATTTCGCTGATTATTCACAATTTTTCGGAGATTGAAAAAGGCCCGGGCGCCCAGGAAAAAAGGAGGAAAATCCACTGCTCGCACCCTTGGCCCGTGGTCGGGCGTGTGAGAGAATGGGCTCGGGAACTTTTGGAGGAAGCTGACGCTAACGACATACAGTAATGTGTCCGGACTTGTGAAGCGAATCAGAGAGCACAACATGCTGCCAGTGATCCTCAAGTGGTTGGGTGCGATAACAGTTCTGCTGCTCATCGGTTTTGCGGTCGAAGCGCGAGCTCAGTCGGAAGCTCAGTCTGCCAAGCAGCCCCCGGGCCAGTCCCAGGAGCAGTCGCCAGCCTCGCCGGAAGAACAGTCCGCAACTCAGTCGCAAGAGGAGTCTTCAGAGCAATCGCCAGCCCAGTCGACAACTGAGGCCGAGGAGCAGCCACCGGATCCTTCGGCAGCACAGTCCGGAGCTGAGCCGGAGGAACAGCCGCCGGAGAAGTCGGCGGAGCAGGCGCCGGCCCCATCGCCAAAACAGTCAGCAGAGCAACCGCCAACCCAGTCCGAAGAGCGGTCGGCAGCTCAACCGAAAGCCCCGCCTGCAAGGCTGCCGCCGGCTGATGCCTACCGATTGACCGTGACCATTCACGGCGCATTCGGCCTTTGCCACAACGATGAATTCGGGTCAGAGGAATTGTACGTGGTGGTGAAGCGTCTGGACCTGGATCTGCAGGACCGGATCGAGGATATTGAACGCGAAGCTCAACAAATTACGGGCAGAAATACGTGGCGGTACGCGAAGCAGCACGTGGATTCCTTGCGAAAACAGGACTTCAACAGCAAGAGCGATCCTCTTTCCGAGGCCGAACTGGAGTCATTGGAAAGGTTGCGCGGCATGAAGCCAACCGAGCGCACCCGCGACGAAGATCGAGAGTTCGGGCTGCTCCGGGCCAGAGAGCCTATCTCGACAGCCGATGGGTCGGTGCTGGCTCGGATGCGGGAGTTGGAGAGCCAGCGGCGCAGACTGCTTCGCCAGGTTCAAATGCGCTCCAGCGCGAACGAGCCGGGCTCCCTGCGTGTCTACCCGGAGGACGAACTCCAGGTCGTCCTGATGGAAGACGATCCATTCTTTGACGACACCTGTTTCGGTTCGACGGTCCTGCTGGATCGATCCTCCCTGACCACGCCCTCGCTGGAAATCAAAAAGGACGACAAAACCCTGTTGACGCTGAACTTCAGGCCGCTCAGCCGGTAAAGACCGCTGGGTTTTCGACACCCGGAAGCATTCCGGCTGCTTCAGATGGAAATGCCGCGCCAACCAAAATTAGATCGTAAGCAACCGATTACAAGAACAGTTTCACTGCTGCAGAATCTCAGGTCCCATGGAAGGCGTCAGGGACTGCGCCTCACCCCTCTCCGTCTACCCCGCTCACGCCTGATGAGTTTGACAACCTCCTCTGTAGAGATGTTCGCGTTCACAGAGGGAACGTCCAGGGGCGAGCTGGCTATTCTCTCCGGCACCAGCGAATAAGTCCTGCCATCTCTTCGACGAATTAATACTCTTCCCGTTGACTCGGCCTTGTCGAGCACGCTGGAAAGTCTTCGTTTGGCTTCCGAGTACGAATAGACATCCACGCTTAATCTCCAAACTGACCAGCTTAATGCCGAGTCGTTCCGCCGCGGCTCTCGGTGGCCGGCCAATCGTCGGCAGGGGTGCCCGACTACTCCGGTGGCGGACTCCAGATGGTGGCTCCGATGTAGCGTTCCGGGCCGGTCGCCTCGTCAGTGAAATAGTACACGGCAACGACTTTGCCGTCCGGCCTCTGGACGGCTCGAACGTAACCGACATCCCAACTGTTCCCGCCGTCGCGGAGCGTGACGGGGTCGCTCCAGGTCCTCCCCCTGTCGCTGCTGAGCACGGCGCGAATGCTGTAGGGCTCGGCCCGGTAGCCATAGAGCAGGCAGATCCGTCCGTCCTGCAGTTCGATCATTGCTGGTGGATTGCCCACCCCCGCGTCAGGCACGGCCTCGTTCAGGTACTCCCAAGTGGCGCCGTTGTCGGTTGACAGGTAGGTCCCGATCCACCTCCGGGTCGCCTCCCGCACACGAACGGTCACGAGAATGTCCGTTTCGGAGAGCCGAAGCGAGGCCGGCATGATGGAGAAGCCGTCGGGCTCCGGACCGATCCAGGAAACCAGTTTCCAGGTCTTGCCGGAGTCGGTGGTACGCACACAAAGAGGCCTCCCCTCCCTTCCGTTGGCCTTTGCGGCCGTAATGAAAAGCGTGCAGGTCTGCTTGTCGTCAATGATGTAGTCCGTGCGGGGAGCGATGCCGGGCGAGTCGAAGCTCGGCAGGCGAAACGGGCCCTCCCAGGTGTGTCCCCTGTCATTGGAATAGAAGATGCGGCCGATTCCGGCGTGAATGCTGTTGGTGCGAACGGTCAGGGCGAAGTCCGGGTGTGTGAATTCGATGCCACCCTCGCTATCTCTCAGCGGCGGAATCGTGACACCCGGACGGGTGACACCGTGCAGGTATCCGCCCTCCGTCAGCAAGTACCCCTTCGCCCCCGGGTCCTCTATCGACCAGGTCTCCCCGCCGTCAATGCTTCGGGCCAACATCGGAATCTCCGGCTTCTCCCGATCGATGTGGTGATTCTCCCCCTGGTCCTTGTAATAGCCCATCCCGAAACCGACCAGGATCTCGTTTCCCCAGCTCCAGATGCCGTGATTGGCCGGCCACCCGCCGAACATGCCCTTTTCGAAGTAGACCTTGACATGCCGGGGTTCGTCGACCGCCATCTGCTTCTCGCCGGAAGAACTCCTGTCATCCGGTGTGGAACAGCCGACCATTCCGACCGCCAGCAGGCAGGTGGCAATTAAGATTCTGGTTCCCATTCGATTCTCCGCCTCTCTACAGACAGTGCCCTGCATTCGGTTACTGGAGGACTCTTGATGCCGACGCCGAACTTCATTGGATGAACGACACCATCATATCGCAGTAGTGTGGAACCGAAAGCGCTTCGGCAGGAGCGTGTGGCCAGGCACCGGGAGTCCGGCTATTGAGCGAACCATGCGTTCGGCTACAATCAGTTACTTCGCATGGGATTAGATGATGCCTGGAAGGCAATGCATGAAGTCCAACGTCCGGAATTTCCTTTACGATCACCCGGAGCACTACGAGTCTGTCTATCCCGAACCCAATGAAGAGACTCCCCAAATGTGTCGCCGGATGTTTGCTCGATTTTTGCCTGCCCCGCCCTCTTCCATCCTTGATGTTGGATGTGGAACCGGAAGAGATCTGGCCGCCCTGTCTCGAGATTGTCCGGATTGCTGGGGCGTAGACTACCTGGAGACAATGATCCAGTACGCCAGGAGCAAGTACCCCGCATTACACTTCCAGAACGGTGACATGCGGGAGGTCCGTCTTAAGCGTTGCTTCGACGCGATCCTGTGCATGGGCTCCGCCTTCATGTATGCGCTCACCAATGAAGATGTGGATCAGGTTCTGGACACATTTGTACACCATGCACACTCAGGCACACTGCTCATTCTGGATCTCAACAATGCCGCCAGCTATCTGGAAGGAGGCACATTCAGGGAACAGACAGAATTCGCAATAGATGAACCTGCCTTCTCTGCTTCGTCGGTTGCCCTGCACGAATTCGATCGCCGCCGGCAGCTATTGGTTCGCAGACGGACCTGGATTATCCCAGGACGCCCACCGATAGAAGATTTCTGTGAGTATCGTCTATTTTTTCCCGCGGAACTGGAGAACTTGTTGAATACCAAGGGCTTCCGAGTCCTGGGCATGTTCGACAACAAGGATTTGAGAGAAACCGACCTGTCCGGACCGCGGCTCTATGTTGCCGCAACGAGAAATTAGGGGACATTGAGACGGAAGTCCAGCCCTTATAGCGCGAGCAGATACTCATCCTGCTTGTAGAATTCAAATCAACCAGCGGTAGAATGTGTCGATACGAACTCACGATTTCCGTATGAGGCATTCGGAGCGACCATGACACGCAGTCGCGTCAAATACGTGGGTCTCATCGCGACTGTTTCGCTGCTGGTTGCTCTCCTGCTCTCTGCCGTGGTTTACAGTTGGACCATCACTCCCCACGGAAGACTCGACCTCCTGTTCGCGGTGGGACTCAAACTGGCTGGATCGCTGCCCTTCCCCGGCACCAGGCCGATAGAGGAAGAGCGGGCGGAGTTTCGAAACATGATGCGGCAATGGCGGGGTGACCCGAAGCCGCTTCCCAGGGTCGAAGACCGCCAGGTCCCCGGACCGAACCATGGGATACCGATTCGTGTCTACTCACCTGGGAGCGCAGACGGGCAACCGATACTCGTTTTCTACCACGGGGGTGGCTTTCGGCTCGGCGACCTGGACTCCTATGATTCGATCTGCAGAGACCTGGCCGCTCGCTCCGGCGCCATCGTTGTCTCGGTCGCCTACCGGCTGGCACCCGAGTACGTCTATCCGGCGGCGTTGGACGACAGTTACGCCGCGCTCGAATGGGTGCACTCGCACGCGGCCGACATTGGCGGCGACCCAACGCGTATCGCAGTGGGAGGCGACAGCGCCGGGGGAAACCTGGCGGCTGCCGTATCGATCAAGGCACGCGACCTGGCCGGGCCTCCGATCGCCTTTCAGTTGCTGATCTACCCGGTATTGGACTTCGCGGAGATGGAGACGGAATCCCACCAATTGTTCGCAGAGGGCTACGTCATTGGTGGGGCAGCGCACGAGTTCACACGAGACGTCTATTTGCCGAATCCGCCCGACCGCCGGAGTCCATTCGCCTCGCCGTTGCTGGCGGATGACCTCACCGGTCTCCCTCCCGCCCTCGTGATTACGGCGGAGTTCGATCCGCTCAGGGACGAGGGCGAACTGTATGCGCGCAAGTTGGCTGACGCGGGAGTGCAGGCACGTGCCACCCGCTATCGAGGTGTGCCCCATGCCTTCCTGTTCGTCCACCCCGCCCTGAGCCGCAAGTCAGACCGAGCTCGAGACGAGGCTGTGGCAGCCCTTCGAAGCGCACTGGACTAAGCACACGAACACCACTCCTACACCATCGGCCAGCCTAGACATTACGGGGAGTACAAGCGTTCAGGCGTTGCGGTAGCGACTAACTATCGGCTCAAAAGGAAGGCGCCCCGATCTCTACCAATATTCCATCTGCTTCAGACCTTGGTCTTGACTGGAAGCTCCGACGCCCCGAGTACTACGCGTCGTTGGACTCCGAGAGAGTCCGGCACAGTGCACATACAGGCTCCTTTCTCCGCGCAAACCGGACGAAATTCGCCCAGGACGCGTTTTGGGGGCATGGGGCACGCTCGGAAGCCGGGGGACTCCAGCCTTCCCCGCACAGCTCACGCAATTGGATTGGATCTGGTAGCAGGGCCGTTGTCTTGGAGGCTTCTGCGGGACGATATGAGAATCGCACACGTGCAGGCACTTCTTGTCGACCTTGTGGCGCGGTTCCGGGACGAAACTGGGCTCACAGGGCTGGCCACTGCCGTAATGATCGACGGGCAGTTTGCCGGGGCGGCAGTTAGCGGCGAGCGACGGCGGGGTTCCGGCATCCCGGTGACCGTCGACGACCGCTGGCACGTCGGCTCGATCACCAAGTCCATGACGGCCACACTGCTCGCCGTGCTCGAAGACGACGGGCAGTTGTCCCTGGACGACACGTTGCCGGCACTGTTGCCCGATATCGCACTAGCAGATGGCTGGTGTGGTTGTACGCTGCACCACCTGCTGACACACATAGCGGGCGCGCCCGCGAACTTTCCAATCAAGGTGCAAAGCGTTTGGCCTGACACCGCCGAAAAATTGGTTGCAGCGCGGCACCGCTTCATCGCGGATGTTCTTGCCAAGGAACCCAAGTACCCCTGCGGTGAACGCTTCGCGTACTCCAACGTCGGCTACACCATCGCCGGGCATATTGCTGAGACGGTTGTCGGCAATCCGTACGAAGTCCTGCTGCAGCACCGCGTGTTGGCTCCTCTGATGCTCGCAAGCGCCGGTTTCGGTCCGCCGCAGGGCGACGTGCCGAATCAACAGCCGGTCGGGCACGCTGTCTGGTTGCGCTGGTTCCGGTCGCCCAAGGATCCCTTTGTGACGCGTGCCGACAACTCACCAGTGATGGCCCCAGCGGGCAGCGTTCACATGACGATCGGTGATTTGGCTCGCTACGGAACAGTCCATCTTGAGGGAGTGTCCGGAACCTCGGTGGGCTTGCTGCCGCAGTCGACATGGGAGCGGTTGCATACCCCAATCCTAGACAAATACGCGTGCGGGTGGGTTCGCTACGAGCGCGACTCTGCCAGCGAGCCCGTAACCTGGCACAACGGCAGCAACACCTTTTGGTACGCGCTGTTAATGGTCCTGCCGAGCAGTAACACAGTGCTGGCGTTCGCGAGCAACGACGGCGCGGGACAGGCAGCTGAGACCGCATTCCTAGCTCTGGCGCGGGAGCTGACCGGGCTGGCCGTGGGATCCTGACCCCCAACGGCAGGGAGTAACCTAGGGGACGTTGTTGAATTACTGGAAATACTTTCTCGGCTTCTTATTCCCAACTGAATAAAACAGCGAAGAAGATGACTTCCCGAGTGCTTCGGCAAACTCGCAGACACTGACACCGCGATACTTCCTCGAAACGCGTCGGAATCGTTGCACCAAGCAGTTCCCCCACTTCATCCAGGATTTCCCCTCCGTTGTGTCCCCCTCTCCAGGCATCGACAGAATCGCCAGGCGGAGTAATTCCACTCATTCAACAACGCCCCCGACTGATTCCTTCGGGTCTGGGGAAATTCGTGGCAAATGAGAGAAGCGGAGAGCCTCGCCACCTCAGAGCACAAAGCCCATGACGTAGAGGCCCGTGCCGGTTGCCGAGGAGAGGCATAGACCGACGAAGGCCAGCTTCCCCCAGCGTCTGTGTTTTCGGCCGAAGGCACCCGGGAGAGTATGAGAAAAGCGTTGCCACGAGAGAATCGCCAAGGCGGACCAGATAATGATCGTCGGAAAGGCGACCGCAAGGTGCACGATGAAGAGACTGATCATCGGTAGTCCATACAGTGAGCTCGCTGCGACCGCTTCCGATGCATTTCCGAACTGGACGCTGCCCTCCAACAGCAGGATAGCCAATATTCCGGCAGCTAGCAGGCTCGCCTGCAGGTTGCGGTGTTCGCGGTGGCGCCGTTTTGCGGCAAGCCGAATTGCGTACGCCATCAAGAACGGCGCGACCATCAAGAAGACAATCGCGGTATCCATGAACAGATCCGCCCGTGTTCCAAGAAAGCCGGTCGTAGCCATGTCTCCTATTCAAACCCTTTCCAGATGACAACAGGTGTAAATCTGACCACGCAATTCCGCGTTGGACAGATAACGTATTTATATTCAGCTATATAGATGATCTGATTGAGCCGTGATCGCAGCCTTTGCAGCGGGAACGTGATGGAGGCAGCGACAACCGACAATGCCTCATGGGTTACTGCAACAGAATAAATTGCCGCCAATATAGAGAACATAGTTGCCCCAATGATTACCCCATGAACCTGTTATTCAATTCCTTACTTTTGAGTTGGACCGATTCGTCCGGGGAGGTCAGTGCTCACCGAAGGAGGTCTTGTTGATCTCCAGCGCTCGCCGCATCAGCGGTTCCGCCTCTCCCATCCGGTTGGTGGCCTGCAGCAGCAGCGCCAAGTTGTTCAAACGAATCGCTACGTTGGGGTGGTGCTCGCCGAAAGAGGCCTCTTCGATCTCCAGTGCTCGCCGCATCAGCGGCTCCGCCTCCCCCATCCGGTTGGTGGCCTGCAGCAGCAGCGCCAGGTTGTTCAGATCTATCGCCACCGTCGGGTGGCGCTCACCGTAGGAGGCCTCGTCGATCTCCAGCGCTCGCCGCATCAGCGGCTCCGCCTCCCCCATCCGGTTGGTGGCCTGCAGCAACTGCGCCAGGTTGTTCAAACCTATCGCCACCGTCGGGTGGTGCTCGCCGTAGGAGGCCTTGCTGATCTCCAGCGCCCGCCGCATCAGCGGCTCCGCCTCCCCCATCCGGTTGGTGGCCTGCAGCAGCAGCGCCAGGTTGTTCAGATCTATCGCCACCGTCGGGTGGCGCTCACCGTAGGAGGCCTCGTCGATCTCCAGCGCTCGCCGCATCAGCGGCTCCGCCTCCCCCATCCGGTTGGTGGCCTGCAGCAGCAGCGCCAGGTTGTTCAGATCTATCGCCACCGTCGGGTGGCGCTCACCGTAGGAGGCCTCGTCGATCTCCAGCGCTCGCCGCATCAGCGGCTCCGCCTCCCCCATCCGGTTGGTGGCCTGCAGCA
>JAPPDF010000037.1:0-99442 GCA_028875575.1 Acidobacteriota bacterium | reverse complement strand
GCGCCCGCCGCATCAGCGGCTCCGCCTCCCCCATCCGGTTGGTGGCCTGCAGCAGCTCCGCCAGGTTGTTCAAACGAATCGCCACGGTCGGGTGGTGCTCGCCGTAGGAGGCCTTGCTGATCTCCAGCGCTCGCCGCATCAGCGGTTCCGCCTCACCCATCCGGTTGGTGGCCTGCAGCAGTTGCGCCAGGTTGTTCAAACCTATCGCCACCGTCGGGTGGTGCTCACCGAAGGAGGCCTTGCTGATCTCCAGCGCCCGCCGCATCAGCGGCTCCGCCTCCCCCATCCGGTTGGTGGCCTGCAGCAGTTGTGCCAGGTTGTTCGAAGCCATTGCGACAAGATTCGGATTGGCCTGTACCTCTGCCTCACCGAGCGCTTTGCGTTGTTGGGTTTCACAATCATCCCATCGTGCGAGAGCGATCAGTTCGGTCGCAATTTTCAGGCGCTGCAAGATCCGTTTTTCCGGATCGTCAATGCTCTCCAGCGTATCCCGCAGAAAGTCCAGCCTGGTCTCGGAAAACATGCGCAGCGTCAATCCTTCTCCCATCTCCATGAGCCGATTGGCGAAATTCTCAAACTGGCCGCTTCGGTGCATTTCCCAACATGCAATCATTTCCTCGACCTCGGCAAGGTAGTCAGGGGCGGATCGATTACTCGAAATGATGCGGGCAATCGATTGACTCACTCCATCGCCAGCCAGCGGCGCAGCTTCGCGCACGTAGCTCGCCATTTGCTCGGCATCTCCACGACGGGCAAAGATCCTCGCCATGTCGAACTTCGCGGTCGCTTTCTCGTTTTCGTCGCCGACCTCACTGAGGTAATCGAGGGTCTTCTCCGCATCGACACTGCCTTTTTCGATAAGTTTCTCGCGCAATAGGCGGCGCTTCTCTTCGCGGGCATCGATGCTTGGGTAAAATAGGTTGAAGAATTCAAGCAAGAACGGCAGGCGTCTGCGGGCGCCGCGGGAAAGATTCATCGCGAGCCAGATATCAAAGAACCCTTCACGAATCGTGTAAAGGCGCGAGCGTTTGTCCAGCGGGTGCCGGCTGGCGCGCAGGTAGTGGGCATCGGAGAGACGCTTGAGCAGCGACGAAGTCTCCTGCTGGCTCATGCGCATTCGCGCGGCAATGGCGGCCGGTGTTTTTTCCTGGTCGCGCATGCTCGCCAGGCATTCCAGCAGCGCGCGTTGGCCGGGAGGCAGATCGTTCAGCCGATCCTGATAGAACGGCGAGATCCGGTCGAGCAGCAGGTGGAACTGATCCTGAACCTTGGTGACCGACTCGTGAGCGATCAACTCGTAGAGCATCATTATCAACCGAGGGTTTCCGCCCGTCATCCGGTAAAGCGCCTGCAAGCGGGAACGCATGTCCGCAAAGGTTGCGAGGATATCGTCGCGGCTTTCCCATTCGAGGTTGCGCCGGATCAATTCAACGGTTTCCTCAAATCTCAGGTTTTCGAGAATCTGTATGTCGAAGAAATCGTAAAACGGCTGTCCAACATCGGTGATGGCGTCGAAGTGTAGCGGCGAGGTAGCCAACAACAGGCAGCCGTTGCCGGCCATGAAGAACTTTCGCAACGAGGCGAGTTCGTTATTATCGCGAATTTGCCATGTAAATATCTCGCCTAGGTTCTCGAGCATAATGAGCAACGTGCGATTGCGCCGGCGATTCTGCTCGCGGATGGCGGGCACCAGCGTGTCGACCACCCGGGCGTCGTCTTCCTCGGTCTGTACCTTGGAGAACAACTCCGCCCATAGCGGCTCGTCATCGATTGCATCTTTCAGGATCTCGCAAAGACCGATAAGAAAGTCGGCGAAGGACAGTGTCCGGTTCGATTCCTCTGGAAATCGGACAACTACGTAACTCGCCCTGAGCGTGTCATCCGATTGAACTGTGTCTTCGATGCAGTCAAGCAGATGGGTCTTTCCGATTCCGCGCGGCCCGATAAACAGAAGATGGTGTTTCGATTTCCTTCCAACGGAACCACGCAAGGATTCAACGGAATTGTCGAGGACGTGTTCCCGCGCAACGCTGGTGTGGCGCAGGCGCTCAGGACTGGTTACTCCTGAGCGATACAGGCCGATCTTTGCGTTGAGGGTTGGCTCAGGCATAGTATTTCCCCCACCACGATTTCAGCACACCGCTGGCGAAGTCATAGATTCCCTCTTCGACTTCGACGATGTAGAAATCGTTCTCCAGGTCGAGCATTATTTGGTTGAAGAGTTGCCTGCGCTCATGCCACGGAAGTTCGATGCCGCTGCCCACCAACAAGCGGTCCGTTTCCTGCAACAGAGCTGCACGGCCCAGCCCGGATTCGCACACGCTGATTTGCCCCAACAAGGCATAGGCAATCGAGCGTTTGGGGTCCGCATAGTATTGCCTGATTCGCGAATAGTAGTGTTGCAACCGGGTGCGCGCACCGGGACTAACAATCAACGCTTCGAAGATGGCATCGACATCCGACGCGACGATTCTACGTTGCTCCTTTTTCCATAATCTGTAGAGATCCTGGGTCGCCATCTGCATGAAAAGCGGAATAGGACGACCCAGGCAAGAGACCAGCCGCTGTGGAACATCCTCTTGGTACTGGACGCCTCGCCCGCCCAACATTTCCGTCACAAAAGCCCTGATGTCACCGTCGGTGAGTGGAGGCAGGGGGATGTCTTCAAGGTCGTTGATGAGATCCACCTGTCCGAGCACGTCAAGCGTGCCTGCCAGATTGACCGAGCCGCCAACCAGCCAACGGATCGAATCTC
The DNA here is from genome assembly GCA_028875575.1 of Acidobacteriota bacterium. NCBI lineage: Bacteria > Pseudomonadati > Acidobacteriota > Acidobacteriota bacterium. The sequence goes on along the minus strand of JAPPDF010000037.1, from coordinate 96,687 downwards.
TTGCGGGTGCCGGATTTAATCGCTGGGTTCGAAACCAGGCGAGAAACTCCCGCAGCAACGCTGCATCCTTCTGGGACAAGTTGAGCAGCATGTCAGGCAGCTCGTCGATGATGAATAGAATCGGTGCGCCGGTTTTGCGGGCCTGTTTGAGAAACCTGTCGCCATGCTGCCTCCAGTTCTCGCGCCAACCGGGATCACTTTGGCGCAGTGCGAGCTTGAAGGCACCGACACCGATCTCCCCGACCCTTTCCAATGCGCCACTCACAAGTTTCCAGCCTGCGGCAAGTTGGTCCCGTACGAAAACCGGATGCGCATCATGGAATGCGTCGAGTAGCCCCTGAAAGAAATCGGCTGGATGGGTCAAGTCCTGGACATTGATCAAAACCGTCGAGAAACCGTTCCTGGGATTGTCCCGCAAGTGATCCATGACGCTGGTTTTCCCCGTTCGTCGGGCCGCCGTAAGCACCAGATGCCTTGTGCGCAGTGTTTCCCAAAGCTCCGCAACAAACTCCTCGCGAAATCGCAAGTCCATCGGGTCGACGGGAGCCCCGGTGTAGAATTCAGGAGTTTCGCTCATTTATATGTCGAATCTGTTGTATAACATAATTGTCGCCCACTTGAAGTATACAACAATATTGCTTTAATTCAATATTTTTGGGGTTCACGCTACCGGTTTCGCGATGAAGGGTAGCGCTAAATTGCTGCAAAAATACCCTTTACGCTCCGACTCAGCAGGAACACCGCAAGCGGTTGTTTTTGCCTCTCTCTCAAGGGGTTGAAAGAAACGCCAGACAAAATGATTCCACGAACTCGAAAGCGTCCCCTATTGAAACACTAGGGACTTGGCTCGAATGGGAGCAGAATTAGGGCCGAGGAGAGGATATGGGAACTGGGCTACTGCCGCTGGAGTGTTGTAGAAGCCCTTGGCGTATGAACAGAAAACATGACTTGATCCTACTGGATCTGGACGGAACGATCAGCGATCCGATCCGTGGCATTGCCAAGTCGATTAACTATGCCTTGGCGGCGCTGAGCTTTGAGGAAGTCTCCCAGAGTAGGGTAGCGAAATTCATCGGCCAACCAATCGACGTGACGCTGGCAGCATTGTCTGAAAGTGAATCAAGCAATCTCGTCAATCAGCTTGTTGCGAAGTACAGAGAGCGGTTCGGCGCCATCGGATATTCAGAGAACTCTCTTTATCCCGGAGTACTCGAAGCTTTGATGGACCTGCACGACAAGAAAGTTCCCTTGGCCATATGTACGTCCAAGCGTTCTGAATATGCCTGGAAAATACTGCGGATGTTTGGACTCGACGGTCTGTTTCGATTTGTCAACGGAGGAGACGTTGGAACCACAAAACAGGAACAGATTGCACAGATGCTGGTCAATCAACAGATCACCGAGAACACAATGATGATCGGTGATAGATCTATTGATCTCGCAGCCGCCCACGCCGGCGGGCTCACATCTGCAGGAGTGCTCTGGGGCTACGGCTCTCGCGAGGAGCTGGAAAGGGAAAACCCATCCCGACTTTTTGAATCTCCTGAAGAATGGCACATCCTCGCGGAGCTAACAAGACAAGGAACCGGAATTAGGGGACGTTGTTGAATTACCGGGACTGGCGATTCTGTAAACGCTTGGCGATGACGGAACTGGAGACACATACCTGGTGGAGGACCTACGCCTGAGCCCGGTTCGAACTCCTGAAAGCAAAGGCATTCCGGTATTTCAACAACGTCCCCTACTTTTCACTTTTCACTGTCAGGCAATGATGTCGTGCACGACGTTGCCGTAGACATCGGTCAGGCGGAAGTCACGGCTATTGTGGCGGTAGGTGAGCTGCTTGTGATCCAGGCCCAACAGGTGGAGGATGGTGGCGTGAAGATCGTGATGCGAGACGCGACCCTTGACAGCGTGCATGCCGAGCTCGTCGGTCGCGCCGTGCGTGATCCCCGGCTTGACGCCGCCGCCCGCCATCCACATGGAGAAGCCGTAGTGGTGATGGCCGCGGCCGAGGGATTCCTCCTTATTAGCCTCCTCCATCGGCGTGCGACCGAACTCAGTGGCCCAGACGACCAGAGTCTCGTCCAGCAGACCGCGCGACTTCAGGTCCATGATGAGGGCGGTGATCCCGCGATCGGTGCGCGCCGCGTTGGTTCGGTGGTTGTTGATGAGCCCGCCTCGGTTGCCGTGCGCGTCCCATCGCCGCCCCTGGGCGCCGTCGAGAATCTCCACGAAACGGACGCCGCTCTCCACCATCCGTCTCGCCGTCAGGCACTTCCTCCCGAAGTCGGTGTCGCCATATAGCGCCTTCACCGAGTCCGGCTCGCTCCCGATATCGAAGATCTCCGGCGCTTCCATCTGCATGCGAAAGGCCGTCTCGAATGCGGCGATGCGCGCGTCCAGCTCGGGCTGGGTGCGATAAATACCGCGATGGAGGCGATTCAACTTCCGCACTAGGTCCAACTGCGCGCGCTGCCGGCCTCGGCTGAGAAACGCCGGCGCCTCCATGTGCGGCACCGGTGGATGTCCGGGCTTGAAGTCCGCCAGCGTGGCCTGGTGGATACCAGGGAGGTATCCGGCATCGTGAAGCGCGCGCCCGCCGGACGGCCGGCCGTCTGTCATCACCACGAACCCCGGCATGTTCCGGTTCTCCGTCCCCAGACCGTAGGTCACCCACGAGCCAAGACTGGGGTGGCCCTGTCTGGCATAACCCGTGTGCATGAGAATCTGGCCGGAGAAGTGAAGTGCTGAATCGGTGTGCATCGAATTGATGAATGCGATGTCGTCGACCACCTTGGTCAGGTTCGGGAAGATCTCGCTGACCCATGCGCCGCTCTGCCCATAGCGCTTGAAGGAGAACACCGGTGGAACGATGCGCGTGTGGGTGTAGTCCTTCTCCGGGCTAAGGCCTTCCAGGTCTTTTTTGGAGAATATGTCTCGCGCCAGTCTTCCGGCGTACTTTTTCAGAAGCGGCTTGTGATCGAACGTCTCCAGTTGACTTGCGCCGCCGACCATGAACAGGAAGATGACGCTCTTCGCCCTGGGAGCGAAGTGGGGCTGCCTGGGAGCCAGTGGCTCGCTGAGGTCAGCCGCCGCACCGCTCGCCGCCTGGTCCGCGAGCAGGCTGGCCAGAGCGATGCCACCCAGGCCCAGTTCCTTGAGGAACCCACGGCGGTCCCTGCCAATCGGTCGAGTTCCATAAGCTGCGTCAGTGAACATAGATGAACTCGTTCAGGCTCATGACGGCATGGCAATATTCGACCAGCGGACTCTGCGCATCCAAAGACCCCGGCTCCTTGCCTGCCTCCAAGGAGTCGGCGCGCCGTCGACCGAGAAACGACAGGCCGATCTCGCGTTCTTCCACGGTCGGCGGCCGGGAAAGAGCCATCCGGTATGCCGACTCGATCTGTCGGCCGGGGTCGCCTCCGACTCTGTCCCGCACCCGTTGTGCGAAGCGCTTGGCTTGCTCCCACACGAATGGCGCATTCAGCATGAAAGCCGTGCTGATCGGTGTCGTGCCGACATCACGAAGGCCGACGCTTTGCGTGTTATCCGGAAGGTCGAAGATCTTGAGGACCGGATGGAGGATGAAGCGCGGCGACATGAGGTAGACCGACCGGCGCCAGGTGTCCGGCGTGTCCTTGAAGGGTTCCTCGCGGCTGCCAATGGAAGTGCTGGGCCCGTACATGTTCGTGCGCAGGGCGCCGGAGACGCTCAACAGGTGATCGCGGATGACTTCAGCCTCCATGCGCAAGGGCCTGCGGTGCCACAGGTACTCGTTGTAAGCATCGTGCCGGGCCTGAGCCAACTCCGTGCCGGCCGCCTGTCTGTATACGGCGCTGTTCATCATCAGCCGGTGGATCGGTTTGAATCGCCAGCCCTCCTGGATCAGCTTGGAAGCGAGCCAATCCAGCAGAGCGGGGTGCGTGGGTTCGGTACCGAGTCTGCCGAAGTCATTGGGAGTGCTGACGATGCCGCGCCCGAAATGATGTTGCCAGAGACGATTGACGATCACCCGAGCCAGCAACGCACCGGCGCCTTGCTCGACGTCGGTCAGCCAGTTCGCAAGCATCCGAAGCTTCGACCCCTCAAGCTGCGGCTCGGGGCCATCGGCAGCCTCGGGACGGGGCCGCCAATCCTTCGCGCTGCGACCGTCCCGCATCAAGACGCGCAGGAACCCCGGCTTGACCGGCTTGATGGGGCTCGCCCAGCTACCGCCGGCCAGAAGATGGGGTGTGGGTAACTCCAGGGCAACATGCTTGCCGCCTGCATTTGGCTTGACCTCGACTTCGTCGAAGAATACAGCCGTCAACTGATAATACTCTTCGGCCGTGATCGGGTCGACCTTGTGGTCGTGGCAACGCGCACACCCGACCGTCAGGGCAAGGAACGCTTGACCGGTCGTCGACACCATGTCGTCGAGGCGGTGAAACTTCCGATCGTTCGGGTTGTCGTTCCTGCTCAGATTCGTTCCAATCTGGACGAACCTGCCCAGGTCCCGCCGGCCGGCAGGGGAACCGCTCGGAGCGCCGGCAACCTGGTAGCGGACGAAGTCGTTGTAAGGCAGGTCGTCATTGAAAGCGCGAATCACGGCGTCGCGGTATCGATAGGCGTCCTCTCGAACTGCGTTGTCCCCCTCGTGTGCTCCAAGGCTCTCGCCGAACCGAGCCACATCCAACCAGTGCCGTCCCCACCGTTCGCCATAGTGCGGGCTGGCGAGCAGCCGGTCGACGAGCTGGCGAAAGGGTTCTGCGGAGGAATCCCGAACGAACGCCTCGACTTCGTCGGGTGCCGGCGGCAAACCGATCAGGTCGAAGTAGGCGCGGCGAATCAGCCTCGCCCGATCGGCCTCCCGTGCAGGGCGAAACTGCTTCTCGTGCAGCTTGGCGAGGACGAACCGATCGATCGGCGAGTCCGTCCAGGCGGACTCCTCCGGGGTTGCCGCCGACACCTGAGGTGGATCGACAGGACGCAGGGGACGGAAGGCCCAGTGGAGATGTCCTGATTCGAGATCCATCTTGGCCCTATCAACCGCCTGCCCGTCTCTCGGATCGGGCGCACCGAGGGCCACCCATTGCACGAAATCAGCGATGACCTCGTCGGGCAACTTGCCGGCGGGCGGCATCTGCAGGTCGGGGTTGGTGTACTCGAGGGCCTCGATCAGCATCGACTGATCGGGTCGCCCCGCCACCACGACGGAGCCCCGCGACCCGCCCCGCTGGACACCCTCCCGGGTGTCGAGCTGCAGCTTCCCCATCAGCGTTCCCCTGCGGGCGGCCTCCGCCGAGTGACACTGATAGCAGCGCTCCGCCAACACGGGACGAATCTTCTTCTCGAAGAAGTCGATATGGTGTTGACCGGCTTCCTCGGGGGATCCGAGCAGGCTGAGGGCGATTACGAATATGATCACGCGACTACCTTGCCTTGTGTACTTGAGATCCTATTCGGATTGTAGAAAGAAATCCACCAGGCGAGTCGCCTCAAAAAAAATGCCCGAAAGAAAATTGTAGCGTCACGAAAAAAGGTGCCCCAAAGGAAAGAGTGCACCGCCCCCGATTCCCCGGACAGATAACACGCACCTATTGATCCTTGGATTGACGTTCTACGTAGCTAAGCGCGGCGCGGGCGAGCAGGGCTGACCGTGTTTCCCCTTCTCGGGCCGCCGCCTTGTCCACGATCGCCAGAACGCGGGCGGGCACCGTGATGTTGATGCGCTTGGTCTTGCTCAACAGCTTGGAGAGATCAACGTTGACGAGTGCCCAAATCCCAGACTTGTAATCGTCACTCGCCTGGTGTGTTTCCAGCGATTCCTTGGCAGGTATGGGTTCCCCATCCATGAGGAGCCCCTCCAGATGGCAGGCAATAGCCTCCTGGGCCGCCTCGACGGCTTCCTCAAGCGTATCTCCCGCCGAAAAGCAGCCAGGCAGATCTGGTACGCTAACCCCGTAAGCACTCTCTACATCCTTGTGGATCACAACTGGGTATCGCATCTCAGCGGTCCTCCCATTTCCAATTGGCTTGTCGGTAGATGTTGCGCAGAGTGCCGATGGGTATCTCCTTACTGGGGTGCTTCACAGTGACCCGACCGGACTCTTCAGGGTGGACGAACTGGTGATGGCTTCCGCGCACGTTCCGGGACACCCACCCATCCCGCTTCAGTCTCCGAATAACCTCTGCGCTTCTCATTGTATGTATTATACACACTATCTCACCCTTAGAACCTCACAGAGTATGCTGACGCCCGCTTGGCGCCCTCAGGGACAGGTTCAAGAGCTAAGTCGCAGTGTTCCAGGCGTTTGCAAGTTGCTTGTTTTCAGGACATTCCCCAAAAAGACCTTGTGAAACAACCCGGGAAATTGAAAGCAGAGGAGTAAGAAGAATGCACAAGTGGAACGGGTGGAATTCTGGGGAAAATGGGGAGTGTCCTGAAAACGTCCCCTATTGATAGGCGGCTTTGGGTTGGATGTTTGGTGGAGGCGGCGGGAATCGAACCCGCGTCCGAAATTACTTGGCGAGAAGAATCTACGTGCGTATCCGGTTCCTGTTTGGTTTCGCCACCCGACATCGAGAACCGGCAAGAGTGCCTGGCGACTAGACCGGTGAGTTTCGCCGGCGGCTCCCGGACGGCTGCCATCGGCTAGCCTGTTAGTCGACGCTCCACATCCGCCGCACAGGCATCAGCGGAGGGAACGGCTACTTAAGTTTGTTTAAGCAGCAAGTGCCAATTGATCATCAGCAGTTACGTTTAGGTCCATCTTTTTAACGAGGGGATGGTCCTCGGCACGCATCTTCAGCCTCGATAATCCCGTCGAAACCATTTCGCCCCCAAGGGGAGTCTGCCCCGCTGAAGACTCGACAGCGGATGAGGTGAATTCATTATAGGCAGGCTTCCAAGAGGCTGTCAAGCTGACCGGAGCAACCGCAGTTCTTTTAGAATGAGTGGGATAGGCGGTCTTAGCGAACGGGCTAGCGGACGGTGCTACCCGCGATCGGCCGGCGCGCTTCCCTTCCCTGCTTCGATCCCAGCGAACAGGTCGGTCTCGGGCCTCGACACCAGCGTCGGCCCCCAGGCCTGGCGGAAGGGTTCGCTCGAGAGCGCGGCTTCCGGATCGGGACGATCGAACCAGATGCGATTGATGGAGAGGTGCTGGGTGCTGTGGGTTCTCAAGGCCTCGGCCTTGCGCGCCGACCAGGCGCGGATGTCTACCAGGAAATCGACGCCAGGCCGATCGCCCAGGGGTGGACCGGCCCCGATCTCCTCCGGCCGCAGCGGCGGCGTCCAAAGCAGGCGGGTCACTCGATGTGGTTTGCCGTCCTGCGGCAGCCAGCGGGGGTCGGCGGCGGCCGCGATGGCATCGGAGGTGAACCGGCTGATGGCGACATGGTCCGGGTGTTGGTTGAACCCGTTGGGGTCGAAGGTGATAACCACGGCCGGCCGGTACCGGCGGAGCAGCCGGACGAGCTGCTCCCGGATCTGTGCCGGGTCGGCGTTGCACAGCTCCTTGTCCCGGTATCCCAGCAGGTGGAGCGCATCGATGCCCAGTATATCCACCGCCCGGCGCAGCTCGTTTTCCCTCACTCGGGGCAGTTCTTCTCTCGAACAGACAGGGGGGTCTCCTACCTTTCCGGCATCGCCCAGGGTGGCGGTGGCCAGCACGAGCCGGACTCCCCTGGCGCCATACTTGCAGGACACGCCTGCCACCATGAAGCTCTCGTCGTCGGGATGGGCCAGGCTGAAGAGGATGGTAGGGCGATTTCCCATGGGACGCCTCGTAGTCTAGCAAAGACGGAGGACAACCCGGCATGCAGGGCTCTCCCTAGATACTTCGCTATTGCTGGAGCCGGTACCCTCGGATAGAGTAGCCCTTCTTGACGGTGCGGCTCCGATCGGGCGATCGGGATCTTGCCGCAAGCCACGGCACGCTTGGCCTGGTATCCCGCTGCCGGTGCGCCCTCTCATTTCGTTGCCAGGCACAGGAGGCAAAATTCTCATGCTTAGACCGGTTTCTCTCATTTTGAACACCCTGATAGTGGCGCTCTGGGCCGCGAGCCTGTCGGGCGTGGCGACACGGGCCGAAGCCGCCCCGTCGAAGGATGCCAAAGCTCAAGAGGTCGCGGCCAAGCTGTTGGAAGCCCTGGGAGGACAGGAAGCCTGGGACCGGGCCCGCTATCTCCGTTTCGACTTTGTGGTGAAGCGCGAGGGTAAGATCGTCTCAACCGTCAAACACCTCTGGGATCGTTACAGCGGGCGGTATCGCGTGGAAGGCAAGACCGGGGACAAGGGAGATTACGTGGTCTTGTTCGAGGACATCAATGCGAAAAAGGGCCGGGCCTTTCGCAATGGCAAGGCCGTCCAGGGGGAGGACCACCAGAAGCTGATCGATCTGGGCTATGGCCGCTTCATCAACGACACTTACTGGCTGCTGATGCCCTACAAGTGGAACGATCCGGGAGTTCACCTGAAGTACGAAGGAACTGCCAAGGGGGATGGGGGCACTGTGTGGGATAAGGTCCTTCTGACCTTTGACGACAACGTGGGTCTCACGCCCAAGGACCGCTACTGGGCTTACATCAACCAGGCGACGGGGCTGATGGATCGCTGGGAATACATTCTGAAAGGCGGAGAGGGTCCGGCGACCGGGTCCGACTGGGTCCGGTGGGAGAGCTTCGGAGGCATCCTGCTGTCTCAGGAAAAAATCCTCCGGGGACGCCCCGTGAGCATTCTTTTTCACAACCTGCAGGTATCGGCGACCACCGATGAGAAGCCCTTCACGTCGCCGGAAGCAAATCTGTAGAGGCCACCGGGAGCAGCACCATGTCCGACAAACCCCACCGGCGGGAAACCGACCTGATCCATGCGGGGGAACCCAGGCCCCGCATCGAGGGGGCGGTGACCCTGCCGATCTTCCAGTCATCCACCTTCGAGTTCGGGGGAGAATCCGACTACGACCGCATCCGCTATCTCCGGCTCAGCAACACCCCCAACCACCAGGCCTTGCACCAGAAGCTGGCTGCGCTGGAAGGGGGCCAGGCGGCCCTGGTGTCGGCCAGCGGCATGGCCGCCATCGCCAGCACGCTGCTGGCCTGCCTGGACGCCGGCGATCACCTGCTGGCCCAGGACTGCCTCTACGGCGGTACCCACGGGCTGATCACGGGGGAAATGGTGCGCCTGGGGCTGAGCTACGACTTCATCCGGGGCGACGACCCCGACTCCTGGCAGCGGTGCCTGAAGCCCAACACCCGGGTCCTCTACGTGGAGTCCATCACCAATCCCCTGATGCAGGTGGCCGACCTGGAGGCCCTGGCGCGCTTCGCCCGGGAGCACGGCCTGATCTCGGTCATCGACAACACCTTCCCCACCCCGGTCAACTTCCGCCCCCTGGAATGGGGGTTCGACCTGTCCGTTCACAGCGGCACCAAGTATCTGAACGGCCACTCCGACATCGTGGCCGGCGCCGTGATCGGCTCCCACGGGCACATCCGGAAGATCCACCACACCGCCAACCACCTGGGTGGCTCGCTGGACCCACACGCGGCCTTTCTGCTCCATCGAGGCATCAAGACCCTGGCGCTGAGGGTCGAGGCCCAGAACCGCAGCGCCCTCCAGTTGGCCCGGTTCCTGCAGACCCACCCGAGCGTGGCCGGTGTCAACTATCCGGGCTTGAAGGATCACCCCGACCACCAGCGAGCTTCCCGCCTCTTCAGCGGCTTCGGGGGCATGCTGAGCTTCGAGCTGCACGGCGGAACCGAGGCGGCCGAGCGGTTCCTGAAGGCGCTGCGACTGCCCGTCAACGCCCCCAGCCTGGGGGGCGTGGAGTCGCTGGTCACCCGGCCGGCCTCCACCTCGCACGCCGGCCTATCCCGGGAAGAGAGACGCCGCGCCGGGATCTCGGAAAGCCTGATCCGCCTTTCAGTGGGCCTGGAGGCTCCCGAAGACCTGATCCGGGACCTGGAATCGGCTCTGGGAGCCGCCTGAGGCAGGGGCGGCTGTGGTAATATCGGCGGGTTGTCCGACCGCCCGCGGACCGACCCGCCGCGATCTCTCCCGGCAGCGGCCTGGCAGCGCATGGACCAGTCGGTGGAGGATCGTCCGGCCACCGTCGATGGGCCGCTCCCAAAGGAACATGGCAGCCATGAAGTCCAAGCGTCTGGATCTCTCCAGCCGGCGCGCGATCAACCAGGACAGCTTCATCCAGGAATGGCCTGAGACCGGGCTGATCCTGTTCAACAGCCCCTTCGACCCCAAGCCCGGGATTCGGATTTCCCAGGGGCGTCTCTGCGAGCTGGACGGCAAGCCTGAAGCCGAATTCGATCTCATCGACCGGTTTATCGCCCGCTACGCCATCGACCTGACCCGGGCCGAAGAGGCCATGGCGTTGGACTCCACCGAGGTGGCCCGCCGGCTGATCGACATCGACGTGCCCCGCCAGGAACTGGTGGAGCTCTTCGGCGCCCTGACTCCCTCCAAGATCGTGGAGGTGGTCAACCGGCTCAACACGGTGGAAATGATGATGGCCCTGCAGAAGATGCGGGCCCGCCGGACACCTTCCAACCAGGCCCACGTGACCAACCGCAAGGAGAACCCGGCCTTGCTGGCCGCCGACGCGGCCGAGGCGGTGGAACGGGGATTCTCGGAGCTCGAGACCACGGTGGGCGTCTCGCGCTACGCCCCATTCAACGCCCTGGCCCTGCTCATCGGTTCCCAGACGGGACGGGGCACCGCCCTGACCCAGTGCGCCGTGGAGGAGGCCCTCAGCCTGAAGCTGGCCCTGCTGGGGCTGACCACCTACGCCGAGACCCTCTCCGTCTACGGCACCGAGAAGGCCTTCCACGACGGCGACGACACGCCCTGGTCGAAGGCCTTTCTGGCTTCCGCCTACGCCTCCCGCGGCATCAAGGTGCGGTTCACCTCCGGGACCGGCTCGGAGGCGCTCATGGGCCACGCCGAAGCCAAGTCCATGCTCTACCTGGAAGCCCGCTGCCTGGTAGCCATCAAGGGGGCCGGTTCCCAGGGCGTGCAGAACGGCTCCATCAGTTGCATCGCCCTGCCCGAGTCCCTGCCGGGCGGAGTCCGGGGAGTACTGGCCGAAAACCTGATCGCGACCCTGCTCGACCTGGAGCTGGCCTCGGGCAACGATGCCCTGGCCTCCCATTCCCCCATCCGGAAATCGGCCAAGCTGATGCTGCAGTTCCTGCCCGGAACCGACTACATCTTCTCCGGCTACAGCTCCATGCCCAAGGAGGACAACCTCTTCGGCGGCGGCAACTTCGATGCCCACGACCTGGACGACTACAACGTCCTGCAGCGCGACATGCAGGTGGACGGCGGGCTGCGGCCCGTCAGCGACGAAGCCGTGCTGACGGTGCGCCGCAGAGCGGCCCAAGCCGTGCAGGCCGTCTTCCGGCAGCTCGGACTGCCGCCGGTGAGCGAGGCCGAAGTAGAGGCCGCCACCCGGGTCGAAAGCAGCGCCGACATGCCGGAACGGGACGTGGTGGGCGACCTGGAGGCCGCAGGGCGCTTTCTGGAGGAAGGAAGGAGCGGACTGGACGTGATTCGCGCCCTGGCCCGCGAAGGATTCGACGATATCGCGCAAAAGGTTCTGGCGCTCCAGAAGCTGAGACTCTCGGGAGACCACCTGCAGACCTCAGCCATGGTGCTCCCCGGACCCAGAGTGGTCAGCGCCGTCAACGATCCCAACGACTATCGGGGCCCCGGGACCGGCTACAGCCTCAGTCCCGAGCGCCGGCAGGAGATCGCCTCGCTCAACCAGGCCCTGAATCCCCGGGAGATCGGGCGGGAACCCTCCACCCAATCCGACGGCTTTCTCAAGGAAACCGGAGAGGCCCGGCCCGGAAAGGATCCACGGGAGATCGTGATTGCCCTCGGCCCCGCCTTCGGCACCGCCCTTCGAGCCACCCTGTTGGGAATTCCCCACCAGGAGGTGCTGCAGGCATTGATCGACGGCATCCGCACCGAGGGTCTGCAGCCCAGAGTGGTGAAGATCTACGCCACCTCCGACTGCGGCTTTATCGGCCACCGGGGAGCTCAACTGAGCGGCTCGGGGATCGCCATCGGCATCCAGTCCAAGGGGACCACCATCATCCACCAGCGCGACCTGGAGCCCTTGAACAACCTGGAGCTGTTTCCCCAGGCCCCCAACCTCGACCTGAGCTCCTATCGAACCATTGGGCAAAACGCCGCCAAGTATGCCAAGGGAGAGCCGGTGGCGCCCGTCCCGACCCGGATCGACAACACGGCCCGGCTCAAGTACATCGTCAGGACCACGGTCCTCCACCTTCATGAAACCCGGCAGGTGGTGAAGGACCGCAAACCCCGGGAATTGGAGTGGAGCCCGATGCAAGCTGCCGCGGGATCGGGCGCGGTTGAGAAGGTGGTACGGGCCTGACCGGCCTGTCGAGACACCCGACCGGTGGAGTCCGGGCGCCAGCCGGCAAGACGACCATGAGCAAGCTCACCGACAACTACCCGCTGTCCGAAAAGAGTCCCGACCGGTTGACCACTCCCACGGGCGCCTCCTGGAAGGACATCGACCTGCAGTCGGTCCTGGACGGCACCCTCAGCATGAGCGATCTGCGAATCGCCCCCGAGACCCTGGAGCTTCAGGCCCAGATCGCCGAGAGCGCCGGCAGGAGCCAACTGGCGGAAAACCTGAGACGGGCGGCCGAGCTGGTAGGGGTTCCGGAGGCCAGGATCCTGGAGGTCTACCAGGCCCTGAGGCCCGGCCGCAGCACCCCCGCCGAGCTGGAGAGCCTGGCTGACGAGCTGGAATCGCAGTACCGGGCCGGCCGTTGCGCCCGCTTCCTGCGGGAGGCGGCCCAGGCCTACGCTTCCTGAGTCCGGCGCCGGTCGGCCTGTACCGTTGTCCCCACTGAACCTATCGAGAGAGGATCATGACCTATCAGACCCTGCGACGTTCCCCCCTGGCGCCGGCCGGAGGCGCTACCGCCGGCCTCCTGAGCCGCCTGGACTCCGGCGATCCGGTCCATCTGGACGAGCTTCCCACCCCGTCCCTGCTTCTGGACTTGGATCTGTTCGAGGCCAACCTCGACAAGATGAGCCGGAACGCCAGTCGCCACTCCATCGGGCTGCGGCCTCACGCCAAGACCCACAAGTGCCCCGAAATCGCCAGGCGGCAGGTGGAGGCCGGCGCGCTGGGGGCCTGCACCGCCACCATCCACGAAGCCGAGGTGCTGGCGGCCGGAGGCATACCCGGCCTGCTGATCACCTCCGAGATGGTGGGGCGCAACAAGATGGAACGGCTTGTGGCGCTGACCCGCAGCCAGCCCGACACCATGTCGGTGGTGGATGACATTGCGCACGCCCGGCAGCTCAATGACGCGGCCGAGGCGGGTGACGTCCGGCTCAACGTGCTGGTCGACATCGACCCCATGGGGCGCCGCACCGGAACCACGGCCGGAGATGCGGCCATGGCTCTGGCGGAGGGGATCCTGAAGCTGTCGAGGCTGAACCTACTCGGGGTGCACTCCTACTCGGGGGCCAGCTCCCACGTGGTCGGATTCACCGATCGCAAGGCCCACTCCGCGGAGGTGATGGCGCCTCCCATTGAAACCTATCAGAGGATGAAGAAGGCGGGGATGCCGGTCGAGATTCTCACCGGAGCCAGCACCGGAACCTACAACATCGACCCCTTTCTGGAAGAGATCACCGAGATGCAGGTCGGCTCCTACGTCTTCATGGACGTCGACTACCAGATCATTGGGGGGGAGAGCGGAGAGGTCTATGACGATTTCGCCCCTGCCCTGACCGTGCTGACCACCGTCATGAGCAAGCGCCACCGGGACCTGGCCACCCTGGACGCCGGCATGAAGGCCTTCGCCACCGATCGAGAGTCGGTACCCGAAGTCAAGGGCATCAGCGGCACCCGGTACCAGTTCGGCGGCGACGAGCACGGGATGCTGCAACTGCCCAACCCCAGCCGCGAGATTAAGTTGGGCGACCGGCTGGAGTTCGTGGTGCCCCACTGCGATCCCACTGTCAATCTCTACAACTACCTCGTCCTGCGCCGGGGAGAGCAGGTGGAAGGCTACTGGCCGGTGGCCGGCCGCGGGCACTCGTAGGCGGCACAACTCCGGCAGTCTCACGCCTACGTCCACGTGTCGGTGGTGTCGGGGCGGATCAACCTGGTGGACCACAACGACACGCTGACCATCACAGTGCCCGTCGGCATAGATGAATTTGCCAGCGCCGCAAGCCGGACGCGTTGATTTTTACGTCAGGTAATTGGGCAGCTCTTTCATGTGGCGACCTCGTTGTCGGCGAGGAATGCGTCGAACAGAGCGAAGCACTGCTCCGGCTCCTCGAGTTGCAAGAGGTGGCTGGTATCGGGCACAAAGGCGTATTCGATGCCGAATGTCTCGCAGAATAACTTGCAACATGGCGCAGTCTTCGGCGCGTCCTCCGGCACTGGGTCGGAACCGACGATCAAGAGCGGGCGCCCCGCCGGGTTGGGCTGCCGCCATATTTCCAGTTCGGCGACGTCGGTATAGAGATCCGCCTCGACTGCGCCGGGGCAACGGAGCAGCCATTCTCCGCTGGCGCGATCGAAGTGCAGCACCGAGCGTGCATTGAGTTCCGCCACGCCCGGCCGCAGGCGGCGGAACCGGTGCATCCAACGGAAAACGTCGGCAAGTTCCTCGGGGTCCCGGAACCGGTTCTGGCGGCCCAGAGCGGCGGCGCGCAGCGTCTCGCCCTCGGACACCAGCGGGCCGCGCCGCGGGTTCCCATCGGGCGGGACCACCGGCGGGTCGAACAATACCAGCGCGTCCCAGTGCCAGACGCCGTCGATGATGGCCAGCAGGGCTGCAATCGCCGTCATCGAATGGAAGACTCCGATGGTGGTCTTCTCGCCCCATTCTTCCGCAATCGCGCCGTGCACCTGCGCAATGTCGCGCACGAAGCGGGGATAGTCGTGAGCCTCGCCCGCGTGAAAGGGGTTGCGCCCACAGTTGCGGACGTCGTACAGCGCAAGGTCGAACCGCTCAAGCATATGTCGCCAGAACGGGAAGTAGGAATCGCTCGCGAAGCCATTGCCGTGGCTCAGCACGACACGTGGCCCTGACGGGTTGCCGTGGCGCACGACGCGAATTGGCGCGCCATCGTCCATCACGACGTTGAGGGTTGCGGCATGTTCGGGAAGGACGAATTCAGCCGCGTTCCGCCGAGTCGTTATCGGGGGAAATGGTGGGCCTGTCATGTGTACGCGTCTTCCAGCAGCGGCACTGGCGGCGATACGATCACGAATCACCGCGAATATACCATTTCAAAGCCGAGCCGGACGGCAACGGCTGATGCGGTGCGGGGGTGCCCCCGAGGCGCGCCCACGGCGGCAACCACCCTCACTGCCCTTCCCTTCAGAGCGACTTCAGCAGCCCCGCCACGTGGCCCTTCACCTTGACCTTGCCGTGAGCCTCGGCGATGTTGCCTTCCTCGTCGATCACGAAGGTGGAGCGGACGATGCCCATGTATTTTCTCCCGTACATGGACTTCTCTTGCCAGGCTCCGTAGGCCTCGGCGATGGCGTGATCTCCGTCGCTGAGCAACCCAAAAGGCAGAGAGAACTTGGCCTTGAACTTCTGGTGGGACGAGACCGAATCCGGGCTGACCCCCAGCACCACCGTGCCCTTTTGGCTGAGATCGGCCATCGAATCCCGAAAGTCGCAGGCCTCCTGGGTGCACCCCGGCGTGTTGTCCTTGGGATAGAAGTAGAGCACGACCTTCTTGCCTCGAAAATCCTTGAGGGCAACGGTCTGCCCCTTATCGTCGGTTCCCGTGAAATCGGGGGCCTTGTCCCCAGCCTTAAGCATGCCATCCTCCTTGCCTTGCATTGGTTGATACGTTTGAAATTAAGGAAATCCGGGGTGGGAAACGCTCCTTTGCCCGGTGGCGGCGGTCTGCGCCGACGACTCCAGGCCGCCCGGACCCCCTATCCTAATCGGAGGCGGGGCTGTCGCCAAGCCTCAAGGATCTTGCCTTATTCGATTCTTGCGCTTGGTTTTGGGGATGTGCCCGTGTTTGGGGGAATTGGGGAGGGGGCGTTTGGCAATTCTTGGAGGGGTGTCAATGGGCATCGAAGATTGCAGGAAAGTGGGCATTGAAAATTGCAGGGTTTTGGGCACCGAAAGCGTCAGGGGCCGAGCGCTGCCCCGCGGAGGGAGCGGAGCGACCGGAGTGGGGTAGCGGGTAGCCGTGACGTGGGGCGTCGTCGTTCAGGAAATGCTGTGGGTTCGGGGACCCGGCTCTTGATTCGCCGCACTCGCGGCTGAGTCAGCGCAGAACCCATACGACCCCGGGCTGCCGCACGGGGCTACCCTGGGCCGCAGCTACGCAGCTCTATAAGGATGGCTTGTAGCAGGCGTTTGCTTGGCCTACCCACGTCAACCGCAGCTTCGCAGCTCTCCCTTAATCCACAACGCTGCCGGGAGAAAGGGTTTCTTCAATTGAGCCATTTACAAGATTCGGCAGCGGGACGTTTGCCCGGATTGGCCATAATAAGCACAAAAACACAATTTGTGACTTTTGTGCTTTTTGTGGTTAGACAGCATTTTTTACCAAGTCACACCTGATATCGAAAAAGGCAGAACCTCAGGCTTGCCGGCAAGATGACCTGCACCGTTGCGAATTTTGCAAAAAGCTCCGATGTGAATCACAGGTCGGCGTGTTCGCCCCCAGATCTCCGAATCCCGTCAAGGCCCGGCCTCTTGACTACGCCGCGGCGCTTCACTAGTCTAGACCCATCGAGGACGACCCCCACGAGGCCAATCCCATGGCTGCGCCGCTGTCCCGAGCGTCTCTTTATCGCCTAGCGTCGTTCACTGCCTGCCTGGCGGTGGTACTCGGCGCCATCCCCGCGGCCGCTGAAACCGACCCTTCGCCCGGCTTCGAGACCCGGATTCTGCCCCTCCTGCAGGCCAGGTGCGTGGCTTGCCACAGTCCGCAAACCCGGCAGGGTGAGCTCGATCTGGGCTCGCTGGAGAGCATTCTCGAGGGCGGGGCCTCGGGACCTTCGGTCGTTCCGGGATCGGCCGAGCAGAGCCTGCTTTTTCAAAAGGTAGAGACGGGGGAGATGCCGCTGGGTCAGGATCCGCTGAAACCCGCCGAGCTGGAGAGCATTCGGCGCTGGATCGAGCAAGGCGCTCTGGCCGACGGCCAGGACCCCGCGGTGTTCCAGGCCCAAGAGGATCTGAAACCTTCCGTCACCAGCCACGACGTGCTGGTGCCCATCCTGCACGTGCGCTGCCTGATTTGCCACGGCCGCAGAACGCAGGAAGCCGGCCTGGACCTGCGGACCCGCGCGAGCATCCTGAAGGGCGGGAAGTCGGGACCGGCCATGGTTCCCGGGAAGCCCGACGAGAGCCTGCTGCTTCAGCGCATCCAGGCCGAGGAGATGCCGCCTCCCAAGGACTATTCCCAGTTCTGCGTCCGCCCCGTCACCTCGACCGAGCTGGAAAAACTGCGCCGCTGGATTGCCGACGGAGCACCGGAAGCCCCGCCAAACGGGGCCTCGAGAGCCTCCAGGGGGTCCGCCGACAAGCAAGACACCCCGGACCTCTGGTCCTTGCAGCCGCCCCGCAGGCCTGCCGCCCCCCGGGTCGCCCAAAGCGATCGAGTCCGGAACCCGATCGATGCCTTTCTGTTGGAAAAGCTGGAGGCTCGCGGGCTCGGCTTCGCTGCCCCGGCCGACCGCCTGGCCCTGATGCGCCGGGCCTACTTGGACCTGGTCGGCTTGCCCCCCACCCCCGACGAAGTCAGGGCCTACCACCGGGACTCCGACCCTCAAGCCTACGAACGGCTGGTCGACCGGCTTTTGGACTCCGGGCACTACGGGGAACGCTGGGGCCGATACTGGCTGGATGCCGCCGGCTACGCCGACTCCGAGGGGAAGGTCCACGCCGACAATCTGCGGCCCCATGCCTACCGCTACCGGGACTACGTCATCCGATCCTTCAACGACGACAAGCCCTACGACCGCTTCCTGTTGGAGCAGATCGCGGGGGACGAGCTGGTGGACTACCGACAGCTCGATTCCCTGACTCCCGATGAGGTGGAACCTCTGATCGCCACCGGCTTCCTGCGCATGGCGCCCGACGGCACCTGGTCCGGGGCCCAGAACTTCGTCCCCGAGCGGCTGGACGTGGTGGCCGACCAGGTCGAGGTGCTGAGCTCGACGGTGATGGGCCTGACCATGGCCTGCGCCCGCTGCCACGATCACAAGTACGACCCGCTCCCCCAGCGAGACTTCTATCGCTTCAGCGCCATCCTGCGCTCGGCCTACGATCCCTACGACTGGCTGATCCCCCAGGAGCCTCTGATTGCGCCGGCCGGTGGCCCCTTCCCCAAACGGCTGCTGCGTTACGGGTCGGAGGAAGAACTTCGGGAGGTGAAGCGCAACAACGGTCCGGTGGAGCAGGAGATCAAGCGTCTGAAGCGTTCCCTGGAAGAAAAAGCGGCCCCCTTCAAGGAGCGACTGCTGAGCGAAAAGAGGGAAAAGATTCCGGAAGCATTGCGGGCGGACGTGGAGGCTGCCACAAGGGCCTCCGAAGACAATCGCAGCGAGCTGCAGAAATACCTGGTGGAGGCCTTCCGGGAGTTTCTCACGCTGGAAGCCGGCGAGTTGGAGAAGCGCTTCGAGGAGTACCGGGAAGAGGCGGGCAAGGTCAATGAAGCGGTGAAGAAGGCCGAAAAGAAGCTGCGGCGCCATCCATCCATCCGAGCCCTGTTCGACATGCCGGGGAAACCCACGCCGAACTACCTGCTGGTTCGGGGGGAGCACACCCGCCCCGGCGATTTCGTCGATCCCGGGATCCCATCTGCGCTTCAGGCACAAACCCAACCTTACCGCATCGCCAAGCCCGAATGGAGCAGCGGGCGGCGCCTGGCCCTGGCCAGGTGGCTGGGACAACCCGATCACCCCTTGACGGCCCGGGTGATGGTGAACCGCATCTGGCAACACCATTTCGGCAGGGGCCTGGTGGCCACGCCCGGCAACTTCGGCAAGCTGGGGGCCGCCCCATCCCATCCCGAACTGCTGGACTGGCTGGCCACCGAGTTCGTCAAAAAAGGCTGGAGCGTGAAGGCCATGCACCGGCTGATCATGACCTCCAGCGCCTACCGACAGGCCTCGGCCAGCCCGGGCGAGGAGGCGGCCAACGGCCATTCGGATAACGCCCTGCTCTCGCGCTTTCCCCTGCAACGGCTGGATGCCGAGGCCTTGCGCGACTCGATCCTGAAGATCTCAGGCCGGCTGGATTCCACTCCCTTCGGACCGGCGGATGAGGTCGAGGTCCAGGAGGACGGCGAGGTCACCAGCCAGTGCACCTCGGCCGGTTGCCGGCGCAGCGTCTACATGCTTCAGCGGCGCACTACCCCCCTGACCATGCTGGACACCTTCGACGCCCCCCAGCTCAACCCCAACTGCGTCAAGCGCTCCCAGTCGATGGTCACCTCCCAGGCGCTGCAACTCTGGAACAGCCAGTTGGCCCGCAAGAGCGCCCGCCACTTCGCCGGCCGGGTCATCGACGCCGTGGGCAGCGACCTGGAGAGCCAGGTGGAGCAGGTCTACCTGGCCGCCCTGTCCCGCTGGCCCACCGCCTCCGAGAAAGCGGCGGCCCTTGAGGAGATCGGGCACGTGGACCGGCACTGGGCCGA
Source organism: Acidobacteriota bacterium (assembly GCA_028875575.1). NCBI lineage: Bacteria > Pseudomonadati > Acidobacteriota > Acidobacteriota bacterium. Next base: position 76,997 of record JAPPDF010000037.1, on the reverse strand, counting down.
GCACCTGGAGAGCCACACGCCGGCCGAGCCCAAGCGGTCGCGGGCCCGCTGGCTGGCCCTGTCCACTTTTTGCCACGCCATGCTGAACTCGGCGGAGTTTATGTTTTATTGAGCGAGGAAACCATGAGACCTGGGGACCGAACCCGTTTGGAGTCCAACCTTCCGAGCCGGGAGTTCGCGGAAGCGGCGCCTCTGCCTTCCCGCAGGGAGCTGTTTTCCAGCCTGGGCAACGGGTTCATGGGAGGAGCCCTGGCCTACCTGCTGGGAAGGGACCTCTTGTCCGCCCCTCCCCTGCTGGCCGACAGTCGGCAGGTTCCCGACCTGAAGCCCCGGCGACCTCACTTCGAGCCGCGGGCGAAGTCGGTGATCCACCTCTTCATGAACGGCGGCCCCAGCCAGATCGATCTGTTCGACCCCAAACCCCTGCTGAAGAAGTACGAGGGGCAGCCGCCGGGCCGCGACCTGACCAATGACGTGGAACAGATCGCCTCCATCGGCACCCTGATGCCCTCCCCCTTCGAGTTCAAGAAACGGGGCCAGTGCGGCATGGAGTTATCGGAACTCCTTCCCTTCCTGTCCCGCAAGGTGGACGACATCGCCCTGGTTCGTTCCATGTTCACCAAGCACTTCAACCATGAGCCCGCCATTTTTCTCATGCAGTCGGGACGGACCATCGTGGGACGCCCCAGCCTGGGGTCCTGGGTGGTCTACGGTCTGGGCAGCGAGAACCAGAATCTCCCCGCCTACGTGGTGCTGGACGACCCCAAGATGCTCCCGGTGAACGGCACTCAGAACTGGCAGGCGGGATGGCTGCCGCCCATCTACCAGGGAACCCGCTTGAAATCGCAGGGCTCGCCCCTGCTCAATCTTCAGCCCAAGGAGGAATTTCCCAGTCCGGTGTTGAACATGGCCCGGTCGATCCTGACCCGGCTGGACCGGGGTCATCTGCACCGCCATCCGGGCCAGCCGGAACTTCAGGCACGCATCACCAACTACGAGCTGGCCGCCCGCATGCAGATCGCCGCCAGCGACGCCCTGGATCTCTCCCAGGAAAGCCCGGCCACGCACGAGATGTACGGCCTGAACGACGAGGCCACGGCTTCCTACGGGCGGCGCTGCCTGATGGCCCGCCGGCTGGTGGAGCGAGGAGTGCGCATGGTCCAGCTCTACATCGAGGAGCAGATCTGGGACCAGCACCAGAACCTGACGGGGGGCCTGCGCTACGCCTGCGGCAAGACCGACAAGCCCGTTCACGCCCTGCTGACCGACCTGAAGCAGCGAGGCCTTTGGGACAGCACCCTGGTGGTATGGGGCGGTGAGTTCGGCCGGCTGCCGCTCTCCCAGCATCCCGACAAGGCGGCGGGCCGGGATCACGGCCCGCCCGGATTCAGCGTCTGGCTGGCGGGAGCCGGGATCAAGGGGGGAACGGTCTACGGGGGAACCGACGAACTGGGCCACCGCGCCGTCGACAACCCGGTCAGCGTGCACGACCTGCACGCCACCATCCTGCACCTGCTGGGAATGAACCACCGCGACCTGGTCTACCGGCGCGAAGGCCGCAACGAGCGCCTCACCGACGAATTCCCCGCCCGAGTGGTGGAAGGGATACTGACCTGAAACAACCGCAACAAGAGTAATCCACGAAGAAGTGACACGAAGGACACCGAGGGACCACCAAGCGTGACGGCTCTGCCGCATCGGCAGGGCTGCGGCCCGGCAAGCCGGCGCCTGCCCCCTCGAGGAGCAGGAGTGATGGGAGGAGGCGCCCCCCGGGAGCGCGGGCGTCCCGCCCGCATGCTATGCCGTTCGGTGCCGCTCAGTTTCCCTTCGATTCGGCAACCGGCCGGGGCCTCTGAGGACTTGTGCCCAAACCGCCTGAACGCTTTTCCAGTCCGAAACCACGCTCAGAAACCGCTCCGAAAAATGATCTCTGCAGGGCCTCCGCCGTCCTCCACGCGTGCCCAAAGCAGCGAAACTCCCAGACGAAACACGTCCTTGCACTGTGGTCCTTGTATCGTTGTGCGACGACCTGTCCAGATGAACCGACGGGTCCATGGGATCTTGTATCCGGTGCAAACCTGAATCGATCGATCGGGGGATTCCACACGGAGATTGAATTGTCTGGGAGCAGCGACGCTCAAATGAATCAGCTGCCACGAACTGTCTATGATAATCATCCTTAGTGATGCGGGTGCCTCTCAGTCACACGCCGCGACGGCAAGGGCCTTCGAGAGTGGGTTGCCCAGTCCGCGCCGGCAGCCCGTGTGGGCGTCCGGTTCGCATTCGCCAAGGTTCAGATTGATCGACCTGGCGGTGTTGCCATCCGGCCTGGAAAGCGTTTCTTGACACTCCCGAAGAAATCACGGGGCCGTCACCAGGAATACTCCGGGTATGGCGATCCCCTGAAAGAGGACCAGCCTGACGGAGCGTGAACAACTGCTTCGAGGGAACCCCGTTAATTGGTCCATCCAGTCAGTGAATTTCTGACATCCCACTGTTGTCTGTTTCGGACTCGGCGCGCAGTCTAGACAACACAGGTGATTTCGGAGTGATTGTGAAGGCGATTTGGGTGACAAAGTGGTGATTTCTTGCAAGAACTGGCAAGGATTTGCCTGTCACCACTCGCCGGCACTGTGGTTCTGGAGAGGGTCAGGATCAAGGCCCTCGGCTGAAGGGCAGGAAGCAGCGATGGGTGGATCCAGCCAATGAGGTGGAGAAACTGCCCCTGCCGGCCAGCCCCGGGCCGTGAGGATCGATCTGGGCGTCGGGAAACGAGTGGCCATGCTCCGGCGGGTGTGCGGACCAAGGCCAGCCCACGACCGCAACCGGTTTCATCGGCTCATGTCACGGCTGCTTGGTTCGACTGGATGATGGTTGAAACACTCCGGATTCGACCGATGATACGATCGGCACGAAGGACGATGGAGCACCCGGGGAAGACGGTCGAGGCGAAGCAGGGTCTCAAGCGACGCATCGGTGAGCAAGGCTAGGAAAGGATGTTCGTACAGGGTGCCGACTAGGTCACAGACCTGCTCGAACGCACGGCGTGATTAGTGGGTCCACTCAAAGATGGGTGCGCTTTTCTCCGCAACTCGGAAGTCGGGCCCGTAAATGCTGAACTCCTTGCATATTGCCTAGAGCCGGCAACATGCATGGGCGCGGAAGGACAGCCCGTGTAACCGTCTGGCCGCTGCCCGCGCCTTCAGAGTCCTCAGCGCCAGTCGATTCACGATGCATTGCGCCTGGAGCGTCCCGGACGCCTCTCCGGCTCCCGCCGGCATTCCCCTCTCCTCAACCCTGGCGATACGGACCCGGCGGCAACCGGTCTACGCTGCAGAGCCCCCGTTCTGCATCGACCGGGTGGTCGCCGACCGCGTCGCTGTCCCCTGGGTGAAGGGGCTCACTCTCGCCATCCCTTTCGGCACGGTATGCGGTTTGCAGGGAGTCTTGGACTCGCTTGACTTGCAAGACCGAAGACGCCGGCTCCCTGGAGGAGACGAAGTCAGAGTGCGCTGCACTGTCCGAGCGTTAAAAATAACGCCCTCTTGCAGGTCGTCACCAAATTGTCACCACAATCGTGTTCACGATCACCGGGAAATCACTTGTGTTGTCTATCCTATCCTGCGATCCATCGATTACCGGTTCCCTCCTCGGCTGAGCAGTAGAAGGCCACCGTGTGAGGACCCCGATCGGGCGACATCGGAACCGGGCAGGGCTCGGAAATCCGACTGTTGACATTGCAATCCCCCTAAGGCAGATGCGGCTCCATGTCTCGGTCTTCCGACGTCAACAGCAAAGCAGGCACGCCAGTGGCGAGCCGCCCTGGAATGGTTCGGGCAGTGTCCCGGGCTCGATTGGACCGGTAGGGCCGCGCGCCGGCATGCGAGCGGGGAGACCGTATGGGTGCTTCTGACTCCGACATGGGCGTGAGACAACGCCTGCTGGATCTGATCGACGGGTCCGGCGTTCCTGACCGGCGCCTCTCAATGTTGGCCACGGGTACCGCCGATACCGTCCGAAACATGCGCAGGGGGGCCACTCCGCAAGTGAACTCGATTCAAGCGCTCCTGCAGTGCCTCGGCTTCAAACTCCAAATAGTGCCTCTCGAGGAGCCAGAGCAAGTCGATGCCCGGGTCGCTGGCGTTCGCAAAAGACATCTGCGAAGGCGTCGACGACGTCCTCCACCAAGACGACAGGGGAGCCGCATAGCCGACTAGCGCCGGCTGGGACCGTGGGTGAGAGAGACAATCTCCTCCGAATCCGAGGGCACTCGGGAGCCAACGCACAACGCAGCAGAGGTGGAATGCGAAGCCGGCCAGCCCCCGTGGGCATTCGGTTCAGTGATCGTCGCAGAGCTTTCGGACTGATATCTTGGGGGGTCCCCCCTATCTCCAGCTCGTCTGGCCCTGGAGAGCGTTGGATTCCTGCGGGCCGGCGCTGCTCCACCAACGAACGCCTGTTCTCGGTAGTGGCCTGGTCAATGCCGGGCGCGGTAAATGGAAGCGGTGCAAGCAGCCCCGGGGCGAGAAAGCGGTCGGACACCTGGGTGTTCACCTGCAATCTCAGCAGAGGGTTCTCGATCAGTTTCGTTGAATTTCTCCCGCTGGCGGGAGCTGGCGCTGTCTGTGTCCGCCTCCGGGGGATCCACGTCGAAATCCAGGAGATCCGCGATGCGTCGATCGGGAGTGGACACGACAACAGCGAGCTTCCCCCGAGGGCCTGGAGCCGCTATCTCCAGGAAGCTGTGACTACTCGCCCATTGGCAGTCACACCCTCGGTGGACTCTGAAGGAGGTCAACAGTGAACAAAGCAGTAACCATTCAATCCGCGGAATATGAGGAGATTGTGAAGCGGCTGGACAAGATTGCGAATCTCCAGAAACAGCTTCTCTTTGCTCTCAAGTTGCATGATCCGCGAATCTTTCCACTGACGACCAAACCTGAAGACGAGAAAAAATAGGCAAGCTGCGGGGGGCTGCCAACCTTTCCTGCTCTGGTCCCGGAGTCGAATATCGTGTCCCTGCCGGTCCCGGGTTCCCCCAAATGCCATAAGCCCGGGAACCGGTCAATCGTCGGCAGCGCAAGAGTTCAGGCGTAAGGGACACAGGGCAAAACTTACCTGTTTGATCACGTGGGCGGCATGCCTCGGCCTTCAAGCCGGGGAAGGATAGCGCTGTCGGCCTTGGGTTGAGCTGTTCAAGTTAGAAAACCCTCACCCTTGAAATAGACCTATTTCAGGAGGGAAGGCCACCGGAGAGCCATCTGTTTCCCTCCACAGAAAACCAGAACAGGGGTGGCTGAAACAAGGCCGCAGCTGGCCGGGGGCTAACCCTTGTCCGGTTTAGCCATGCGGTAGCCGACCTGGCGCTCGTTAAATATACAGGTGGGCTTGGACGCATCGTCGCCGAGCTTGCGCCGGAACTGCTTGACGATGCCGCGTAGCGCCCGCCGGTCCCCGGCTTCCAACTGATTCCACACCTGGCGCAGCAGGGACGGCCTTCCTGCAATCGCTACCCGGTTGAACTATCCCGGCGGCATAGCGGTGGACCGCACCGACAACCTCCTCATCGCCGATAGCTGGAACAGCCGCACTCTCCGGGTTGCTCGCTTGGGAACCATCACCACGGTCGCCGGTACGGGAGAGCGAGGCTTCAGCGGCGACAACGGCCCGGCGGTGGACGCGCAATTGAACGGTCCCGACGGCCTTGCTTTGGATGCCTCCGGCAACCTCTTCATCGGCGATGCACGCAACCATCGCATTCGCATCTTGACTCAAACGAGGCCTGCCGACACCCTCCCGGCACCCACCGATCTGACGGCAACAACGGTTTCCAGCTCCAGGATCGATCTGACCTGGCGGGACAACAGCCATGACGGCGACACCGGCCAGCTCGTCAGGACGGTCAACCAGCTCACGGTCCCGGCCCGTGGCTGGCGCCAGGTGAACAGGATCCTGGCCCAATACGCCCCGGGGACCCGCCAGGGCTAAGTCCAGGTCAGGCAAACGTCGGGCAACAACCCCTTTATCGCCTACGGTGTGATCAATGACGGCGCCGCTCCCGGCCGGCGCAGCGGCGATGGCGCCTTGCTGCCCAACCAGAAATAAGGCGGACCTGAAACAAGGAATCAGAAGGGAATAGGGGACGTTGTTGAATCCAGCCGCGGGTTCCGGTAGGCTGGACGAAGAGGTAGAGCCCGTTGCCGTCGGCGTGTCTTTCGGGCGGAGCGTAGGAAAGAGGCCGTGAGCGCCTTTTCGGGATGGCGGCCCTTGCGCTTCGTGTTGGTTGGCAGGCGGGTGGAACAAGACCCCGGGCTTGGAGCCGAGGCGCAATGCGGCGGCAGCAATCATCTCCGGTGATCGATCTCAAACACATCAGGGTGCGAACAGTGCAGGCTCTCCTTCACCCGCTTCCGGCTCTGTTCCTGCTCCTTTCAATAGGCTGGCCAGCCGGCACCGCGGCTCAGGATGCAAGCGGGGCTGACTCTCCCGTCGACATTTCCAAGGTCAGCTTCCTGATCCACCCCGTCTGCTGGGACCTGGCCCTGGCGGAAGGGGGTCGCATGCGGCCCGATTTCCTCTACCAGTCCTTCACCTATCGGGGCGGCGCCTGGTACGACAAGCAGGAGTTCTACGAGATCCTGGAGTGGGAGCGGCGGGTCAACCGAAAACAGAAGGAATACATCCGGGCCATGGGGCCCGACGAGGCGCTGATCATCTACCCCATCGGAAACCGGCCAGCCATGCAGGCCCTGGAGATCGAGGGGCGGGAACGGCTGGGGCGCCGCTGCGTGATCATCCGCTCGGAGAGCCCGTCGGCCAACCACAAGGTGGATTACCGCCAACTGCTCCCCGACGCGGTGAAGATCGAGCTGCTGGACGATCTGCTGGAGGCAGTCCGTCACAACAGCGACACCTGGAACGCCCAGGCGCTGGAAGTCATCTTCTACAACCGCATGATCGCCCTGGAAATCGAGCGGGAATTCAATAAGCGGCGGCTACAGGTCGATCCCGAACGGGTCGAGGCGCTGGCTTTCGGCGAGGGATTCGAGCAGTGCGCCACCACCTGGAAGGCCATGGTGGGAACCTACCTCGGCTGGTCCCGGCCCATTGAGATCGACTACAACCTGTCGGTGAGCGGCATGCCGCTGCTGCGCGGGGCGCGGTTCAAGGAAAGAGTGGCGGTGGGGGAAGAGGTCCGCATGTTCCTGTGGGAACTGGAGGACGGACGTCCCATGGCCTGGTTCGTGCGGACCCGGGGCAGCCTGGCCCAGGCTCAACTCTTCGTCAGCCTGCCCTTCGACCTGAAAACCTTCAAGCTATTCGACGAGTTCGGCACCCAACTCTGGCCCGATCCCGTCCGCGAGACCCAGCACCTGGGGGGCGTCCACTGGTGGTGGATGGGGTCGGCCAACGATTCCCCGCTCAGAATGGACTTGAAGGGACCGATGAAGGTGCCGGTCTCGGTGGGCCTTCGCCAGTTGCCCACCGACCGCAACATCTTCATCGTCTCCGGCGGCATCCCCTACGACGAATTTCGCCAGGCCCTGCTGCAAAGCCCCATCGGCCCGGCCCCCTCAAGGTGACCCCTCCGAGGTCAATCTCGCGGACTGGTCGACGAATCGGCTGAGATTCCGAGAATATCCGTTTTTCTGCGTGTCCCTTCGCCCTTTTTGGTGGCCCTTCGTGGATATCTTTTTTTGCTACGTATTGGTCTGAGGCGCGGCTTCGCTAAAACTCATAGCGCAGGCCGAACTGGATCACCCGCGGCGGAACCATCACCCGGGAGTAGTTCCCGAAGCTTCCGGGGAAGACGAACGAGAGGGTTTCCCAGACGTCGGCATTGAAGCGAACGCTGTTGGTCAAATTGAAGGCTTCGGCACGAAACTGCAGGCTGTGATTCTCAAAGGGCAACGGAAAGCGTTTTCCGATGGCCATGTCGATCGAGAAGATCCCGTCGCCCCGCAGGTTGTTGCGCTGTCCGACTTCCCCGGGCAGGACTTGCCTGAACGAGGCCAGGGCTGTCTCCGGATCGCTGAAGACATTTGGCCCGCTCCCCCCTCCGATCAACCTGGCGTTCTTGGCGTTGGATTGCGCCGGCACCGGTCCGTCGGTTTCGGCGAAGTGCTGGTAGCAATAGCAGGTGGGCCAGGCCAGACCGTTCAGCACGCTGAGGGGAAGGCCCGAGGTCAGGCGCATCAGGCCGCTAAGCTGCCAGCCGCCGAGCACCGCCTGGCCCGCCGGCCCCATGTCGGGGAGAATCGGCTTCCCGGTTCCGATCGGCAACTCCGCCACCCAGTTGGCGTTCCACTGGTGGCGCATGTCGAAATCGGAAACGGACCGCTGGGCTTCCCGGTCCCAGGAGTTGATGACGCTGAAGGCGGACCAGTAGGTATCTCCAGGAATCTGGCCGAACCGTTCTCCCTGGCTGCGGCGGGCGGCGACCGACACCAGGTCGGTGGACTTGGACAAGGTGTAGTTCAGGTCGAACTGGTAGCCTTGGGAGAAGGCCTTGCGCAGTGACACCTGCATGGAGTGGTAGGTCGAGGTTCCGAAGGACCGGAGCGCGTCGAAGGCCCAGAACTGGGGATTCATGGAAATACCCGGCCCCATGTCGCTGCAGAAGGGGATGCAGGCGTAGTCGAGATAATAGAGAGCCGTGCCCGTATCGGGACTGGCGGACCGGATGACCTCATAGACACGCTGAGTCGCGGTTGCCTCCGGCGTGGCGACCCCGGAATAGAGGCTCTCCCAAAACCTGATCGGCTGCACGTCCTCGGTCGGGACGCCGCGGTGCACCATGCGTTCTATTTCCTGGAGCGCGTCCAACATGTATTGGCCGGACACCGGATCCTTGAAGTTCGTGTACTGGGCCGAGGCGGTGTCGTTGACCAGCAGCCTGCGACCGAGTCGGCCCACATAGCCGATGTCCACCAGGAATCCCCCGCCGAACTCGCGAGCCAGAGAAAAGGTGGGGTTGATGCTGTAGGGCGGCTTCAGGCTGGAATCGACTCCCTGGCTCCATCCCAGTCCGGTCGGGTTGGGTGTGCCGGGCCCCCCGGGCGGAGGAGGCAAAATCCCTGCCGCGGGCGGGGTCGAGAGCCCGGTGAAGCGAGGGGAATCCGCAACTCTGGGGATCTGGTTGGTCACCTTGCTAGTGAGCCCGAAGGCGTTCCGGTCGAGCATCTGCATCATGCCCATCCCGAAGCTGTTGTAGAAGAGGCCCGCCCCCGCCCGGATCGAGGTTTTTCCCGGGCCGCCGAACAGCTTGCCCAGAAATCCCTCGGTGCTTCCCGGCGAGTAGGCAACGGCAAGCCGGGGCGAGAAATTCTTGGCATGGGTCGACCACAGCGGACCGCCCTCGGGGTCGTCCACTCCAACGAATCCAATCGATCCTGCTTCGCGCGTGGGGCGACCGTTCGCCGCCAGGTCCAGACGGTGTGCGATGTACTGGTCGAGACCCGGCGTGATGCTGACCTGGATTCCATTCACCTCCCTGACCGGCGGCATGAGGGACCAGCGCAGGCCCCCCGTGATAGCCAGTCCCGGCTTGACACGCCAGGTATCCTGAAGGTAAAGCTCCAGTTGTTCCACCCCGAAAGTCCGGCTTACGGGATCTCCCAGGCCCAACGCATTACCGTCCAGGTCGTAGTTGTAGTTGGCGTCGAAAAAGTTGAGGACCCCAAGCGCTGTCGCCATCGTCTCCCGGTAAACCCCGGGGTTGGCGGGCGCCGCTGAAAGGGGCCCCTCAAATATTGCCGGGCCGTCTGCAAGCGCCCAGGCGGCCTGCTTGGCAAAGTGATAGCTGTTGTCGTAGCTCAATCGGCGATTCCGATTCGAGAAGAATGCCCCTCCGAACTGCAGGGAGTGGGTTCCACGCATCACGGAGAAGTCGGCCGACAGGGTATGGGTCGGCAGTTCGATGTCCCGGGGCGTCGTCGCACCCTAGATATCGTCGATGATGCTATCCCCAAGACTGGCCCTGGATGCCGTCTGCACACCCGAAAAGTTCAACCTCTGGCTGGTCAATCCGTAGCGAAACGTGCCTACGAGGCTGCTCCCGAAAAGGCCGTTGTATCCCAATGCCAGCCCGCGGCTGGCGTCCTTGGTCTCCGTGTTTGGAGGCTGCCCGGGAAACTGGGGGACGCTTCCGATGCTGTCGTTCTGGTAGTTGAGGCGCATGAACATGCTGTGCGAGCCCAACTGATCCAAATTCCAGTCCGTCTTCGAGATGAAGGTGTTCCAGGTCAGGGGTGTTGGAGCCGTGAATCGGTATCCGGCCGTGTTGAGACCGTCTCCGACAGTGGAATCGTTGGGTTCGGGAAAGGATCTGAAGTATTCGAGCGTCGCGGGACTGGGACCGGTCCCGAGCGGATCGATCCTGGTGCGGATGAACGCCGGATCGAGCGTCTGTACCTGGCCGTCGACGCTCCTGTACCGAACGAACCCGTCGCGCATGGAAGCCGTCGGAACCCGGCGCACCGCGCTGCCGTCGCTGGCATCCCGGCGGCCTTCGTAGTTGAGGAAGTAAAAGACGCGGTCCTTCTTGACGGGACCGCCCACCGAACCTCCGAACACGTTCCGGATGAGCTTGGGGCGATCGACGCCGGCCCTGTTGTTGAAGAAGTCATTGGCGGCGGTGATGGTGTTGCGGTGGTATTCGTAGAGCGATCCGTGGACTTCGTTGGTCCCGCTCTTGGTCACCAGCGACACCTGCGCACCCGATGAACGGCCCTGGTTGGCATTGGCCGTGGTCGTCACCACCCGAAATTCCTGAATCGAATCCAGCGTGTTGCGAAGGACGCTGGTAAAGGGCAAGCGTCCGTTCTGGTCATTGACGTCGACCCCGTCGAGCGTTACGTTCGACTGGTCGCTCTGAGCTCCGTTCACGGTACCGTTCCGGATGTCTCCCGACAACTTGGAGTCCAGCGGATCGGCGGTCAGGAAGGTGACGCCCGCCTGCAGTGAGAGCAACCCGGCCGGGTTTCGCGCATTCAGCGGCAGTTGTCGGATCGGTTTGGTTCCAAAGGCGTTCCCGACCGAGGCGTCGGTAGTGTTCAGTTGTGGAGCCGTAGCCGACACCGTGATGGACCTGGTGAGGGTGGCCACGGTGTCGAACACGACAGGGAGCTCAAGGTTGGTGTTGACAAGCAGGGTGATGCCTTCAATGGTCACCGAATTGAAGCCGGGCTGTGTGGCTGACAGGTTGTAGGAGCCGGGTGGGAGCTGGGCGAAGACGTACAGTCCCTCTTCGTTGGACACCACGGTTCGCTGGACGTTGTTGTCCTGGTTGACAACCGTAATCTCGGCATCGGGCAGGATGCCGCCGGTTTCATCGGTGACTACTCCGCTCAAACTGCTCGATTGAGCCTGTGCGTTGGGAGCAACCACGGCGATGGCCGCCAGCAGGATCAGCCATGGAAGGCAAGCAGGAGCTGTTTTCATTGTTGGAGTCCTTTCCAGCAAAATCTTGGGCTGGATCCCTTACCTTGGGCAGGTGGCATCGGTGCTCGCAGCGTGATGCAACACCTGTGTGAGAAAGTACACCGAATTTTACGAGAAGAACTAAATACCCAAACGCCGAAATTCTCAGGGAAACTTGGCCTCAGGTATTTTACCTGGAAATTTATGCCTTAACACTACGGTTATCTTACCTCTTTTCAAGCCCTTTCCCAAGACGAAAACTCTATTTCGTTGTTTCGAGAACGGCTGCTATGGGTTGGCCTCCAACCCGCCGGAAATTCACTTTTTGTGTGAATAAGGCCGGTGCTGGAATGTGGCGAATGTCCCAGGATCCATCCGATGTACTCAGGAACCGGGCCCGGTCCGGCACGGGTCTTGACCTGCACTCTACGAGATCGACTAGTGTTCTGTAACAGAAATAGGGTTGCCATTTTTCGGAGCGCAACGGCGCCGGATTCCAGGAGCGATGACGAGCCAATGCTCATTCATTGCGAGGAGGAGCGACGACGAAGACGGTGCCGTTCCGCCCGAACCCGGAGGGCCGATGGAGGTTCCCGGGATGAGGAAGCACAACGGTGCCTGTTGGCTGAACCGCAAGGGAACTCTCCTAACGATCGTTTCCCGGTGGAACCTCCATCGGAGATGGTAACCTTGTTTCTGTTACAGGACACTGGAGTCCACAGCGAAAGGAGGTCGATTCATGAATCCGCTCAGGCAAGCCATCGGTGCCGTACTCATCCTCGTCGGGGCTTTGGTAGCCATCCACACCGTCGTCGAGCCACTTTACCACGCTTCCAGCGAGGCCAGCCCCTATAGCCCCAACTGGAATTACATCAACCCGCTGATGGCGCTGGCCATCGTGCTGGGCCTGATCTTCAGCTGCATGCGCAAGCAAGAGGTTGACCGGGAAGGCGGCGACGCACCCGTGACCCGCGCCTTTCTGGCGGCCAACACGATCTTCTACGGGCTGCTGTTCATCGGCATCCTCTTTTTCTTCAACTGGTTCAACCTGTTGAACCCCGACTACACCGCAGTAGGGCCGGATGCCGTATCGGTAATCTGGGCAGTGATCGACGCCGCCCTGCCGCTCCTTCTGGGAGCGCAGGGAGTGACCCTGCTGCGAGGCGGCAAATAAGTACTCCGGAAAACTGGATCGTCCTGTGATTGAGTGGACTTGTTATATATACGAAATGTATATATAATAGGTTTTTTGGTGCAGTACACACGGGACGAATGCCGCTTCAGTTCGAATGGTATGACGAGAAGAACCGGGTCAATCATCGCAAGCACGGAATCGGTTTCGAGGAAGCCAGCCTGATCTTCACCAGCCCCGTGCTCACCGCCCCGGACAACCGCCAGGACTACAGCGAAAAGCGTTTTATCAGCTACGGTCAACTGGACCCGATGGTCGTCGTTGCCGTGGTTCACGCGTGGCGGCGCGGGCGAATCCGACTGATTTCCGCCCGTACGGCCAACCGCAAGGAAAGGCAGGCTTTCCATGAACATCTCGAAAAAACGGCTCCGAGAAATTGAGTCGATCCAAGACCAGGACATCGACTATTCCGACATCCCGGAAGCCGATGAGAGCTTCTGGCGTCGCGCCGAGCTGCGGATGCCGCAGCCAAAAAAAGGCATCTATGTCCGCCTGGACGCCGACATTCTGGATTGGTTGAAATCGAAGGGCAAGGGTTACCAAACCCGCATGAATGCCATGCTGCGGACTCTGATGGAAAGCGACCGACGCCCGAACTGACCATAATTCTCAACTATCCATGAAGCAAGGGTCGACAATCACCGTGGACGCCGAGATCCTTCCCATAGCCGGGCGCTACGTTCGCTCCTGAGGGTCTCGCTGTCTTTGCTGGGCGAGCAGACTCTCAGAGAAATTGCAGGAGACCCGTCATTCTCAGGGCGGTAGCGGGGCCGTTCAGGGCGGTCGAGCGTGTCCATCCACGCCACCACGCGCTCGCCGGAAAATACGCTTGAACTTCTCTGACGGCTTTCGCCCTCCAGCTTCCGAGTATTCCGAATCCATTGTGCCCACCCTGTGTTTCTGCGCCGCAGGCAAGACCGTTTCAATCTACGGCGTAATCCTGCTAAAATTCCGGGAACTGCCTCACGCACCTCTTTGCGCCGGGAACTATCGACCTCCGGACATGGGGCGTAAGCCATGAAGCTACCTCCACTGCTGCTGCCGCTGCTCATCGTTGCGCTGGCGGTCCTGGGCCAGCCCGAGGACAAGGAAAGCAAAAAGCCGCATCCCCCCAAACCGGGCACGGGCAGCCGGGCAGAGCTGGATGAAATCACCAGCCGGGTGACAGCCGGCCTGGCCGGTCCGGAAAACTCGCCGCCGGTCCGCAGAATCAACTACATCGACGACTTCATTTTCGACAAGCTGGAGCGGAACGGGATCCCCCACGCCCCCCTGGCCTCGGACGCCGAGTTCCTGCGCAGAGCCCACCTGGACCTGACCGGACGCCTGCCCGAGGTCGACAGGGTACGGAGCTTTCTGAAGGACACAGACCCCGACAAGCGGTCCCGGCTCATCGACGAGCTGACCGGCGCCAGGGTGGACGCCGCCGCCGCGGACCACCCCTCCCACCCCTACCTGGATCGCTGGACCTATTTTCTGTGCGATCTCTTTCGCACCACCCAGGGCGAGGTAGGGCCCAAGGGTCGGAACCTCTTCTGGGACTACCTCAATACGGCCCTGCTGCTGGACGTGCCCTACGACCAGTTGGTCACCGAGATGCTGACGGCCACGGCCCGCTCCAACTGGGAGTCGGCGCCCGCCAACTATCTGGCCAGGAACCACGCCGACGATGCCGACGGGTTGGCCGTCAACCACGAGGACAGCATCGAGGACATCGCCATCAGCAGCACCAGGAACTTCCTGGGGATCAACCTGGAGTGCATCGCCTGCCATGACGGCGCCTACCACCTGGAAAAGATCAACCTCTGGCTCAGCCGGAAAAAGCGGGCGGAGTTCTGGCGCCAGGCCTCCTTTTTCGGGGGTATACGGATGTTCCGGGGCTTCGGGATCGGCCAGGAATTTCCCGTGCAGGAAGGCACTCACCGCTACGACCTGAAGTACCCCAGCGTCAAGCGCATGAAGCGCTATTCGGCGGACACGACTCCCACCTTCCTGCTCGACGGCGAGCGGGCCAGGCCGGGAGAGGACCTTCGCCGGGCCTATGCCCGCATGCTCACCTCCCATCCCCAGTTTGCACGGGCCACCGCCAACCTGATCTGGACCGAGCTGATGGGGGTGGGCATTGTCGATCCTCCCTTCGAGTTCGACCTGGCCCGGCAGGACCCCGACAATCCTCCGCCGGCTCCCTGGACCATCCAGCCCACCCATCCCGAGCTGCTGGACGCCCTGGGGAAAGACTTTGCCGAGAGCGGCTTCAGCTTGCGGGCCATCATCCGGCGGATCGCCAAATCGAGCGCCTATCAGCTCTCCAGTCGGTTTCCCGGCCAATGGCGCCCCGACTACGCCCGCTATTTCGCCCGGCGCAACGCCCGGCGTCTCTCGGCGGCCCAGCTCCATGACAGCCTCTGCCAGGCCACCGGCGTTTTCCCCGAGATCCCCATCATGGGCACCGATCTCAAGGTCAAATACGTGATGCAGACCCGGGGGCCCTACGACCTGCAGGGCGAGCTGAAGGTCTTCCTGGCCGCCTTTGGACGGAGCAACCGCGACGTGGCCGACAAGAGCCTGGCCGGCTCGACCGTACAAGCCTCGCTGTTGCTGAATAGCGACCTGATCAAGGAGAAGGTTCAGGCAGACAAGGGGCGGCTTCAAGCGCTGCTCAAGCAGGAGCCCTTCAAGAGCAACCAGGCTATCGTGGAGGAGCTTTTCCTGGCGACTCTGGGTCGGCTCCCGCGGGAAGAGGAACAGCGTCTTGGGGTGACCCAGATCGAACGCTACCGCGAGTCCGGAGCCGAGGACCTGCTGTGGAGCCTGCTCAACACCAAGGAGTTTCTGTTCAACCTTTAGGAGAGGAACCGGTCCCATGGAAGAAGCCATGACCCGCATCCCCCACTTGACCCGGCGGGGATTCATTCGCGCCGGGGCCGCCACGGCCACCAGTTTCTGCCTGTCGCCCATGATGGAACCGCTCAACCTGCAGGCGGCCCGCAAGGTGAACCCACGGGGCAGCGCCGATTACTGCATTTTTCTCTTTCTGGACGGCGGACCCAGCCAGATCGACACCTTCGACTTCAAAGAGGGGCGTTACACGCCGGCGGACTTCGACCTGCGGACCGTCGGGGGCGGGATGTTGAAGCTGCCCTATGCCTTGTTCCCCCGGCTGTCGGAGAAGCTGGACGACCTGGCCATCGTGCGTTCGGTGGAGGCCTGGGAAGCCGGCCACTCCCGAGCCCAGTACGTCCTGCAGGTGGCTCACCCGGTCAGCCCGGCCCGGCGGGCCGAAATGCCTTCCCTGGGAGCCGTCATCGCCTACGAAATGGAGGCTCGCCGCAAGCCCGGCGACTTTCTGCCTCCCTTCGTGGCCATGAACTACAACATCACCAGTGGCGCCGGCATCGTGGGCGCCGGCTGTCTGGACCCCAAGTACGGTCCCCTGGCCTTCAATACCCAGGAGGGCCGGCACTTCCTGCTGGAGGACGCCGAACGGGAACGCTTTCTGCGACGGTGGGACCTTCTGAGCCGGCTGGAACGGGGACACCCGGTTTCGTCGACGGGGAGCTCGCGCCCGATTGAAGAGTTTCGATCCTACTACGGGGAGGCCCACTCCATCATGATGGCTCCAGAGGTCCGGGACGTCTTCAAGCTGGAGACGGAGGAGCGCAAGCGCTACGGGTCCTCGGCCCTGGGGGATGCCTGCATCCTGGGGCGCAACCTGATTGCGTCCGAGGCCGGAACCCGCTACGTGTTCATCACCCATGACGGCTGGGACCTTCACGCCAAGGCCTACGACAAGACCAGCACTCCCAACCAGTACACTCTGGGCCGGGAGCTGGACGCGGCTTTCGCCAGCCTGCTGACCGACCTGAGCCGGCTCAGAACCAAGGACGGACAGGTGCTCCTGGACCGCACCCTGATTGTGTGCATGGGCGAGTTCGGGCGCACCGTGGGAGACCTGACAGTCAACAAAGGCCGCGACCACCACCGGTTCGCTTCCACCAGCCTGTTTGCGGGCGGCGGCGTCCAGGGCGGCCGCATCATCGGCGCCACCGACCCCACCGGCGGCAAGGTGGTCGATTCCGGCTGGAGCCAGAAGCGGTCCATCTACATCGAAGACATCGCCGCCACCATGTACTCCGCCCTGGGCATCGACTGGTCCAAGAAGATCACCAACACCCCCTCGGGTCGGGCTTTCGAGTACCTGGAACCGGTCTCGGGAACCACCTTCCTGAATGTGGACGAGATTTCGCCGCTGTTTGTCTGATTTCCGCCCTGGAGCACGCGGACACCCCGGCGACCACCCCCCACCGCATGCCGCTGTAGGGGCAACCCTTGTGGTTGCCCAGCTATCCAGGCCGCAGCCCGCTGTCGAGCCGGTGGGGGGCGCTTTGCCCCGCCTCGTGAGTTTCAGGAATCACTGACATCGATGCACAGGATGCACAGGATTTTTCAGGAAACGGCTGTTCCGCGTTTCTAATCTTCACCACCGTTACCGACATGCCCGAACTGGCCCCGGCAATGTTTCAAATGCTCCGGGACGCGCTCACCCGTCGGCCGGCATTCTAGGATTTGTCCGCCACGCTACGGCACCGCTGCCAACCCTTTGGACAGGTGCGCCTGTGTGGCCACGTCGGCGAGCGGATCGGCGGTCTCGCGGGCGAGGACATCCTCGAAAGCGGTCAGTTACCGGCGCATCGGCAATAGTGTCAGCGGCCTCGGCGCCCCCGAGCATCGACGATAGAGACTATTTGCTGGTGTCACCGTACCCGGTAACGGCATGTTTACATATGGAGGAATCACTATAATGGGCAGGGTCGCCGGCCTACCCAAACCTGTCGAGTCGAATGGATCGGCTCCAGCAAGACGGATCTAAAGAGCTTCCCGGAGGCGGTGCAGGACGTGGTCGGCTACGCGCTCTATCAGGCTCAGGTCGGACTGAAACACCGAGGCGTCAAGCCGCTCAGGGGCTGGGGAAGCAACGTCCTGGAGGTGGTCGCGCGCCACGACGGTGATGCGTTTCGGGCGGTGTACACGGTCCGGTTCAGGGCCGCGGTCTACGTGCTGCATGCTTTCCCAAAGAAGGCCAGGCGGGGAATCGCAACGCCACAGCCGGAAATCGACCTGGTCAGGCGGAGACTCCGGGTGGCCGAGCAACACTACCGAGAGAACTATGGCGGAGGGTAGATCGATGAAGGCCGACAACGTGAAGATCGAACGGGGCAGCGCCAACGTATTCGCTGACCTGGGTCTCCCGGATCCCGACACACACTTGCTCAAAGCCGAACTCGTCACTCGGATCGATAAGATTATTCGCCAACGCGGCCTCAAGCAGGTCGAGGCGGCGAAACTGCTCGGGCTGTCTCAGCCCGATGTGTCGCGCCTGCTGCGAGGGAACTTCCGGGAGTACTCCATGGAGCGGCTTCTACGCCTCTTGACGGTCCTGGGACGCGACGTGGACATCATCATCCGCGAGCCCCATTCGGAGCGCCGGGGACGGCTCCGCGTCGAAGCGTAGGCCTCTTTAAAGTGTCCAACGCAACCTGGAACCAATGAACTTGACATCCGCACTGGCGTCATCGGCGAGCTGGGTCTGGGTGTCCCCCTCAGCAGCGGAGCGGCAGGCGGCACGCTCGTGGTCGATTTCTCTAACCTCTCCTCCTCTTCAAACGCTGCCGTCACTGTGAGAGTCGCGACGCCGGTCGAAGAGGGGCGGGCCGGGCTGGCCTACCCGGGATTGAATCCCGATGGCCTGATCACCGACCCTGCCTTCATTACCGGTCTGCGTCAGATCAGACCGGACCGCTCCAACCTGGCTGTCCAGAACGCCGGGGACGCGAACATTACTCTGAAGGTGACGGTCTTTTCCGGAGGCCCGGCGTCAGCCGGGAGAAGCGTGGCCTTGCCGGATCGAACTCTGCCCCGGGAGGCTTCTATCAGTACAACCGCATCCTGGACATGGCCGGTTTCGAGAATGGCAATGTCAAGGTCGAACGAGTGAGTGGGCCAGCGCCTTACTATGCCTACGGGGTCATCAATGACAACTTCAACTCGGACGGGTCGTTCGTGCTTCCGGTCCGGGCGGACTTTCTGGTGGGCAAGAGGGGACAGACCCTGCCCGTCATCATAGAAAGCGGAAACTTCAACAGTGAGTTGAGCGTGACGAACTTCTCCCCGGTTCCCAAGACGATGGATTTCCGCGTCGTGGCCGAGGCGATTGAGACCAATCACGACACGGCCAGCTTCAGTCTAAGGCTTGAGGCCGGTGAGCAGCGGATCATTCCCGGGATCATCGACCGGCTGCGAAAGCAGGACGTAGCTGGGATTGGTGCAACCCGTCGCCCCCTTGTGGGAGCCCTGTTCGCCACAGTCGCCCAAGGGGACATGAGCGGGATCGTGATCGGGGCGCGGACGGGAGCTCCGGACAAGAGAGGGGGACTACACAGCCTCTTATATAACGCGGTGCCATACGGCTCGACTTCGATTGAAAACGCCTGGATCTACGGTCTGCAGCAAAACGCGGAGAACCGGAGTAACCTGGCCCTGGTCAATACCGGTAAGATCGACGACAGCCCCATCACTTTCGAGATCACCATTTACGACGGCAGCGGGGAGTCTCAACCGAGAACAAAGAGCGTGACCCTCGGGCCCCGCCGTTGGATGCAGGAAAATGGGATTCTCGGCGATATCGGTCAAGGTTATGTTCAGGTGAGGAAAACCTCGGGCAGCAACCTGTTTGTTACCTACGGGGTGGTTAACGATGGAGGTAGGCCTGGCGAGCGCAGCGGCGACAGCGCCTTGGTGCCGGGCCAGGAGTAGTCCGCAGCCTTTCTTGATGTCGAATGAGCTGCCTGAGCGTTACAGATAAAGATTTTTTGTAGAACTTCACCGTATTACCACGGCATTGGTGTTCACCGTCACTCCGAAATCACCTGCATCGTTTATTTTGTCCTGCAATCCATCAAATACAGGATCTATCCTCGGCTGAGAAGAAGGAGGCCACCCTCCCGGTGGCGGGTATGGTACTTGCATGCGGTGGCTCTTGCGGTCCGCGGTCTTCCTGTGCTGGAAAGGGAGGAATGTACCCATGAAGACTTACATTCTCGCGCTTGCAGCAGTGCTTATCGGGGCAGGGTCCGACCTACCTGCGCTCGCACAGGACCGGGCAAAGCAGCAGAGGCGGGCCATGAAGTCCCGGCAGAAGGTAGCGGAACAGGCAGAGAAACGTCAGCAATTGCTGAAGGAAGTTAGGCCCCTGGCGGACAGGTACGCTGAGGCGATGATAACGCGCAAGTACTCGGACTCCTTAGTCCAGAGCTACGTCAGCTCCCTCGGCCAGAGCTTGGTTCCTCCGGGAACCGCAGCGTCGACCACGTTTTCGTTTCGGGTTGTCCAGGACATCTACCCGAACGCGTCCTCACTGCCGGATGGGAGGATCTACCTCACGACCGGCATGCTGGCACACGTCGAAAACGAGGCCCAGTTGGCCATGGTGCTGGGCCACGAGATCGGACACGTGATCCAGGAGCACGCCTTGGAATCGCTGCGCAAACAGCGCTCCGACCAGCGCCGCAACAAGATGATCAGCGCCGCTGCCGGCGCGGCACTGGGCGGTTTCCTCGGAAGAAAGAAGGGCGGCACACTCGGTACACTCAAGGGAGCCGCGACCGGGGCAGCCGTCGGCACGGTCGGCGCATCCTTGGTCAATTTGGTGATCCAATCCAAATTCAGCAAGGAGCATGAGAAGGAGGCCGACCGGATCGGAACCGAACTCGCGCTAGCGCGGGGCTTCGATCCGGAGGAGGCCGCTCGGTTTTGGGAAAGGCAGCATGAGCGATTCGGGAAGTGGAACGTCAGAAGGAAGATCGCACACTCACTGTTTGGCTCCCATCCACGGGACCACGTCCGGGCAGAGAATCTCAGGGTGCTACTCGCCCAGGACCTCAGGTCAGCGATCGAAGAAAAGCGAGCTGGAGGTGGACTTGCAACAGGAACACCACGATTCAGCAGCGTCATTTCTGGCTTGATGCGCGATACCGGCATCCTCATGGCTGAGCGCAGCGACCGCCACGACCTGGCGATCCGACTTCTGGAAAAAGCACGCGTCTACCGGCCGCATGACCCGAGGCTGCTGTGGGCGCTGGGACGAACTTATCGCATGGTCGCCCGGACGGAGGAGAAGCTGGCCGAAGCTAGCGGCCTATTGGTAACGGCGGCCGAGCAAGATAAGCGAAGCATCTACCCCGCCATTCACCGGGACATTGCCTACGCCATGGCGAGTCAGTCGGGAGACTATGTGGCGGCAAGCGAGCATCTCAGGAAGTATGTAGTCGGGTATATCGCCGCGCACAACAGCCTCCCCCTGGACATCGATGACGTCTACGATAAGATGGTCCTCTTCGGGGACAACGAATGGGTCCCGCCGACCTCGGGGAACCCCACCAGCGCACTGAAGCAGAAAGCGGCTAGCGGAGTCAGATACCGCCATCCCACGGTCTGGAACACGCCGGCTGACCTGGCGGCTTTTGACGCGGCGCTGCAGGCGTCGACCAGGCAAATGGAGGAATCCTTTGGGAGTGCGAGGACGAACGATCAGGCAGAACCCGAAAGGAGGATGCACTGATGAGCACGTGCCCGTCTTGTGAAGCTGAATTCCCGCCCGTAATTCGCTGGTGTGCGATTTGCCACGTAAGTGTAGTCAATCCGTAGATTGGTCGTCTGGCTCCGCCCATCAAGCGGTTGATCGCACTTGCGATTGATGTCCCGGTCCAGTTTTCGACCTTCCTATACTTGTGGATGGGGTCGCTCTCATCTGCGCATCTCAACACATCACTTTCTACATTCCTTCAGGTCGTTTCGTTCGCCTTCCTTGTATACGTCGCCTGTGCCTTATTCCTCTGTACCAAGGGGACAACCCCAGGCAAAAAGCTCCTGGGAATGCGCGTCGTCAAGGAAGACGGCCGCAACGCTGATTTTTTTACGATGCTTATCCGCGAGACCGTCGGACGAGCACTCTCGTGCCTCGTATTCTTTCTTGGCTTCTTGTAGATGTTGATTGACAAGGACAATCAGGCCTGGCATGACAAGCTCCTGCGAACCTATGTCGTCGAATCTGTAAAGAAGGCTTGCCCTGTCACGTAGGCTCTATCCCCCCAGGCGCTACGGTTACTACAGAAGTGCCGGCTAACCACAATCCACGAACCACAAACCGCCAAAATCAACTCTTTTTGGCACTTTCAATCCTCTCCCGGATAGGCGATCATGGATCCCGAGGGAGGTTGAATTGCCTACGATTCCTGCAGCGCTGTCGATGGGGCTGGGTCTGGCCCTGACCCTGTGCCGGCCCGCGGTGGCGGCCGAACCGCCCGTCTGCGCCGGCGGACAATCCATCGGCCAATTTCGTTTTCTGGTGCAACCCGCGCCCAAAGTGAGAGCGCGCCCGCTGGCCGGGGTCAATCGACTGGAGAAAGGCCGGAAGCTGCTCTACATCCCGGTTCGCCAGCAGTCCGACCGCAAGCGCCAGGCCAGCATCGCCCTGGTGCTGATCGCCGCCGGGAGCAGCCCCGAAAAGGAATGGGTGGTCCTGGACCCCAGGCCGGCCGCGGCAGCCACCCAGTGGGAGGTTCCCTTCGACGTCGAGGTGGTGGCGGCCGTTTACGGTCCTCGGGGGCTGAACGTCAAGAAGGTCAAGGCCCTGGTCAGGAACAACGAGGACGTCATCACCCAGCTCGCCGACTACGCCCAGCAGACGGCCCAGGTGGGAGCCCTGGTGGAAGCGCTGGCAGCCTGGGAACGCTCCCCCGACAACTCCCAACCCCTGGACGCCGTGCTGCAGGGATTCTCGGCCCGGCACAACGTCAGCCTGCCCCGCATCGACCCCAAGGCGCCGGCCGATCAACAGGCAGCCCTGCTGTTGGGCACGCTGTTGCCGTCGCTGGCGACCTACGACCCGCTCAATCCCCAGCCGGCTCACCGAATACGACAATCGGCCGGTCTGGCCGCTTCCCTGGCCACAATGTTTTTGGGGAACTCGGCTCTGCTTGCCACCGGCGGGGTGGCCCTGTTTCAGAACCTGAGGACTTTGATCTCACCCGGGACCGACTTCCGCTCGGCCTTCGCCCAGAACGTTCCCCCTCACGACATCCAGCTCTGCTCCCAACGGCGACCCGCCAAGGGCCGGGCCAGGATCGCCTACCTGTGGGCCCTGCGCGTCCCCTCCCGGGGGCCGCCGCAGGTCAGCGTGGCCTCCGACGCTCACCTTCCCATAGCCCGGGAGGCCCTGCTACGGATCTGGGCAGAGGACGCTTCCGACTGGAGGCAGTTGCCGCGGGCCCACGACTGGAAGCTGATCCAGGCCGGGAGCAGCCGGCAATTTGCCGTGGGGGTTGCGCTACAGCCGTCGCTGCGTGCCCTGAAACTGGACACCGGAAAAGAGGTCCTCCCTCCGGGGGAGTACACTCTTGCCGCTTCCTGGGATTGGGAGCCCTTTGAGCTGACCGGCCGGTTTCGCCTTCATCGCCTGGGCGACCTGACCCTGGCCCGGGTGACGCCCCAATCCCAACACAGGCTGGTGACCAAAAGCGGGCGTGTCCGCATTGAGTTGACGGGGGCCGACTTCCAGTTCGTCGAAAAGCTGGAGTTGGTGAAGTCCAACCCATTGGGGCAATCCACCACGCCGCTTGCCTTCCTGTTGTCTTCAAGGACTCCCGACGGACGTCAGCCACAACTGGCCTTCGCACTCGATACCGACGGGCTTGCCTCCGGCCACTACGGACTGAAAATCTTCCAGGCTGACGCCGACCCTCAGGTTCTTCCTTTGCAGGTTCATCCCCCGCTGCCTCGACTCTCCAATCTCCCTCTCAAAGTCAATCTGGGAGAAGAAAGCCAGCGACTCCTGTTGGAGGGAAGCGGCCTGGAGCGCATCGACGGGCTGGAGAGCGCCAAGGCCCGATGGGAACTGGCGCCGCTGTCGCCGGCGACGCAGGAGCTTGAACGGCGTGGCGTCATGGCCTATCTGGAGAATGCGGCCCAACAGGGAGATCTCCTCCCCATCACCTTGAGGGTCACCGGAATGGAAGCTCCGGTCGTGCTGAAGGAGGCATTGCAGGTGGTGGGGCGCCGGCCGGCAGTTGCGCGCGCCAACACCTCCTTCCCGCCCAAGGCCGGGCTGGGACTGCGCGAGGGTGAGATCCCGGCCGGTCTCCCGGTCAGCTTCGCCATCGAGGTGGAGCGCCTGCTTCCCCTGGCCTCCTTGCAACTCGGATGCCGGAGCGACGGGCAATTCCAATCCAGGCTCACGCTTGTCCCGGGCCAACCCCAAGGCGTCACCAGGCTGGACATCACCGGGAGGGACACCCTGTTTCTCTCGCTGGACCCGGGCAGCCTGAGCGCCACCGACTGCTCCCTGGCGGTGGTGGTCCGCAACGAGACCACCGGATCATCCGACCCGCACCCCCTGGGCCGGGTGGTCCGCTTGCCCAGGATCGAGCGATTCGTCCTGACCGGCACAAAGCTGGGGGAATCGCTCTACGAGGGTATCCTTACCGGAGAGGAGCTGCACCACATCGTCAGGGCGGGTTGGGACGAGAGCCGGGGTCGCCCCGTTGCGGGCATCCCCACCCCGTTCCCGGACGACCCCAAAAAACAGACCCTGCGGATCGCCCTGCCCTGGCCTTCGCCAGAACCCCACGCCCCGGTCTTCATCTGGCTGCGCGGCGAGGACAGAGGGCGACCTACTCAGGTGCGGTATTGACTTGCCTGTCTCACCCGTGGTCTGCACTCCTCACAAGAGGTATCATTCCGCGTTGGCTGCGGCCTCCCGAACTTGAGAAGGAGCGATGAGACGACCATTGCTGGGATTCATGCTGGCCGGAATCTGGCTCGGCCAGAGCGCCTGTCAAACGGGCGATCGGTCTTTGCCGGCCCATGGGTGGACCGCCGGAGCCGCTCCGCTGCTGGCATCCGCCAAAGGCAACCCTCCTTCACCGGAAACTCACCCCGGTGTTCGCTTTCACATCAAGCCCAAGCCCCTGCCCCCGGGAGCCGTCACCCACGATTGGACCTCTTTCCTGGGACCGTCCCACGACGGGGTTTCCACCGAGACCCGCCTGCTCAAGGATTGGCCGGACGGGGGGCCGCCCCTGGTCTGGGAACTGGCCAAGGGGACCGGCTACACCTCACCGGCCATTCACGGCTCCCGGCTGGTCTACTTCTACCGCCAGGGACAGGAGGAAATCGTCGACTGCCTGCACCCCGAAACCGGACAAGGCTACTGGACCCTTCGCTACCCGACGGGCTACAGCGACCGCTACGGTTACAACAACGGGCCCCGCTGCAGCCCTGTGATCGACGGCAACCGCGTCTACACCTACGGCGCCGAAGGTCAGCTCCACTGCCTGGATCTGGAGTCCGGCGCCATCCACTGGAAACGCCAATTGTCGCGGGAGTTCCGTGTACCCCAGGATTTCTTCGGAGTCGCCTCCACACCCCTGGTGGAAGGAAACCTGCTGATCGTCAACGTGGGCGCCCCCGGAGGGCCCTCGGTGATCGCTCTGGACAAGGTCACCGGCAAGCTGGTGTGGGAGACCGGAGACCGATGGGGACCCAGCTATGCGTCCCCGGTTCCGGCCACGGTGAGAGGCAAGCGGCGCATTTTCGTCTACGCCGGAGGCGAAAGCCGTCCTCCCACCGGGGGGCTGTTGAGCATCGATCCCGCCAACGGAAAAATCGACTTCCGCTTTCCCTGGAGAAGCCGCAGCTACGAGTCGGTCAATGCTTCCAACCCGGTGGTGATCGGCAACCAGGTGCTGATCTCGGCCAGCTACAAGACGGGAGCGGCGCTGCTCGACCTTCTCCCCGACGGTACCCACCGATTGGCCTGGACCGCGCCCCACTTCGGCCTGCACTGGAACACGGCCATACACCGTGAGGGTTACCTCTACGGGTTCGACGGCCGCAATGAGCCCGATGCGGCCCTGGTGTGCGTCGATCTGAAGACGGGAAAGGAGATGTGGCGCGCCGTTCCCGAATGGGAAGAAACCGTCGAGTTCGGCGGCCGCCGGATGACCCGAACCTTCACCACCTACCGGGGATCCCTGCTCTGGGCCGATGGACATTTTCTCTGCCTGGGAGAACTGGGCCACCTCCTGTGGCTCGACCTTTCCCCCCAGGGCTACCGGATCCTCTCCCGCGCCTGGCTGTTCGCCGCCCGCGAGTCCTGGTCTCCTCCGGTCCTCAGCCGCGGCCTGCTCTATGTCTCCCAGAACCGCCGCGACTTCGTGCGGGGAGGATCCCCCCGGCTGCTCTGCTACGACCTGCGGGCGAATGAACGGCAACATGACCAGACCCCTTGACCGGCTGGACTCAGGGCCCATCACCGAGACCGCGCGCATCGACGCGATCGACGTCCTGCGCGGTTTCGCCCTGCTCGGCATCCTGGTGATGAACATCCAGGCATTCGCGATGCCCCGGGCGGCCTACTTCAACCCGACCGCCTACGGCGACCTGGAGGGCGCGAACCTCTACGTCTGGCTGGCGGGACGGTTGCTCGCCGATCAGAAGTTCATGGCTATCTTCTCGATGCTGTTCGGCGCGGGCATCGTCCTGATGGCGGAGCGGGCCGAGACGCGCGGCGACGCCGCCGGGGTGCATTTCCGCCGGATGGGGTACCTGCTGGTCATCGGGCTGCTCCATGCCTACCTGCTCTGGCCTGGCGACATTCTCTTCACCTACGCGGTCTGCGGAGTGGCGGTCTACCCGCTGCGCCGCCTGTCGCCGGGATGGCTGGCGGCGCTCGGAACGACCCTGCTGGCGGTCGGCTCGGCCACCTCCCTGGCGGGCGGCCTGTCGCTGGAGTACTGGCCGAAGGAAGCGCTGAACGCGTTTACGGCCGACGTGTGGCGTCCGACGCCGGAGATGATCGAGTCCTCGCTCGCCGCCTTTCGCGGCAGTTGGGTCGATCAACAGCCCGTCCGGTCGGCGGAGGCCTTCGCCTTCCAGACGTTCGTCTTGATCATCTGGGGATTTTGGCGTGCAGGCGGGCTGATGCTCATGGGTATGGCGCTCTTCAAGTGCGACGTTTTCAGCGCCCGCCGCTCGACGCGCTTCTATGCGGGGCTGATCGCGGCGGCGGTAGCGGTCGGCCTTCCCCTCCAGGCATACGGCCTCTCCCTCGACTTCGAGCGGGGATGGCCTGTCTGGTCGTTCTTCATCGGCGCCCAGTTCAACTACTGGCCGAGCATTGCCGTCAGCCTAGGCTACGTCGGGCTCGTCATGCTCGCATGCCGCACCACCGCGCTTCGCCGTCTCACCCGTCCGTTCACCGCGGTCGGCCGGACGGCGCTGACGAACTACCTGCTGCAGTCCGTCCTGTGCACGACCATATTCTACGGCCACGGGCTCGGCTGGTTTGGGTCGGTCGACCGCCTGGGACAGGTGGGCTTGGTGGCCGGCGTCTGGGCGGTGCAGCTCGTCGCCTCGCGGCTCTGGCTGCAGCGGTTCCGCTTCGGACCGGCCGAGTGGGCCTGGCGTTCGCTCACCTACGGAGCGCGCCAACCGCTGCAGCGAGCACAGGTCCCCAAGCCCTGAACCATGAAACACTTTCCTGCATCTGTCCCCTTCGTGGGCAGTGGTTGTTATCGGTCGGGCTGAAGATCCACGGCCACGAGCTCCTTCTGATTGCGTGCAAACAGGCGGCCGTCGGCCAGGGCCGGATAGGCTCGCACGGTCGAGGCCAGGATCCTGGCTTTGGCGATGAGGCGAAAGGCCCCAGGCGAGGCCGCGACCAGAAGCAGTTCCCCGTTCTCCTTCAGCACCACCAGCCGGTCCCCCGCCAGGCTCACGGTGCCGGCGCCGACACCGTCCCGGCTCCAGAGGACCCGACCCGTCTTCAGCGCCACGCAGCGCAGGGACTGGCCATATTCCTGGCGGCCGTGGAACCCGAAGAGGTGGTCCCCTCGGATCACGCTGGTCGAATAGTGGTTGGAAAGGGACTCGTCCGAGGTCCAGACGGTTTCCAGCTCGGAGCCATTGACCCTGAGCCGTACCGCTCCGGTCCGATAGCTGGACGAGAGGAAAATCGAGGCGCCTGCCGACAACGGAGTGGCGGCGTTCACCGAAGCCCGGCTGCGGGCTCTCCAGCGAAAGCGGAACAGGACCTCTCCGCTCTTCGGATCCGCCGAAACCAGTCCGGTACGGGTGAAAAACAATACTTGGCGGCGGCCGCCCAAGGTGGCCATGGCCGGAGAGGAGTAGCTGGCCTCGTCATCGGTGGCGGTCCACAAGACTCGCCCGTTTCGGGCATCGAAGGCAACCAGCCCCGCCTGGTCTTGTCCGCCGACGTTCAGGAACAGCCGCCCGTCCTCAACCAGGGGGGAGCAGGCGGCGCCGAAGAAGCCCTTGCGTACGCCGAACTTCTCATGGGTCTTCACGCTCCAGACTTTCCTGCCGTTCTCCAGCTCCAGGCAATACAGCACTCCCTGGGCGCCAAGGGTGTAGACCTTGCCCTCCCAGACCGAGGGAGTGGCTCGGGGGCCGCCGTCGAAACCGAAATCGTCCCGATAGCCGGTCGGATAGTCGTAGTGCCACAGTGGGCGGCCGGTTCGAGCCTCAAGGCACTCCACCCGTTCCCTGCTCTCGAGCCGATGAAACAGAATCAGGCGTCCGGCCTGCACCACCGTTCCGCTGAACCCCTCCCCAACCGGCTTCCGCCAGAGGATGGATGGCCCGGAGGCAGGCCAGGAACCGGGAATCGCCGGACCTCCGTATACGCCGTTCCGCTTCGGACCCAGGAACTGGGGCCAGTCCGACTCTCCGGCCGGCATCGGGCTCACCCCATGCTGTCTCACACCCGAAAGGAGAAGCAGTCCGCAAATCAGCGAAATTCGGAATGCAGATATCAGGATTCCAGCCATTTCGGCCTATGGTAGCGGTCAGGAGTCTGCAGCAACCAGTGAAAAGCCTGCGCTATCATCACGTCCCTTGGTGAGAAATGCGGGCTAGAGAAGAGCCTCGATCTCTTTCTCATACTCCGATTTGTCGACAAGCCCCCTGTGGCGGGCGGTTATCTTCCCCGTGCGATCCACGATGAAGGTAATGGGCAGCACCTCGACGCCGCCAAAGGCATCCCCGAAGTCGCGGTCGCCCACAAAGACCGGAAAGTTGAGCCCCTGTTGCTCGATGAATGGCCGCACGACCTCCCAACCTTCCTGGTCCATCGATACGGCCAGCACGGTAAAGCCGCTCTCCCGGTAGCGTTCCTGGAACTCCACGAACCAGGGCATTTCGGTCCTGCAGGGCCCGCACCAGGTGGCCCAGAAGTTCAGCAGAACCACCTTGCCCTCGACTTCCCGATTGGTCACCTGGGTTCCGGATTGGTCCTCCAGTCTGAAACCGGGCAGAAGCTTGCCGACCATGGCGGCGCTGTCGCTTTGAACCTGCATGCCGACGGCTGCCTGGCGGGACGCCAGGTATCCCATGACCCCGAAGAAACCGAGAGCAGCCATCACCAGAAACCCGAAGCCCGCATGGATCGCCAGGAGCCAGACCAGGATCTTGAGCATTCGGGCCTGCTGGCTCAGCTTGGACGCGGCGGCATCGATCCTGGAGCCGAGTTCCTGGCTCATTACCGTCATGGCCCGGGCATGGGCCTGGATGGATCGACCAATTTCGGCAGGTGAAGAATCCTCATCGACCATGAGTCACCTCCATTGTCTCAGAATACCCGGGAGTCGTTCGCGGGAAGGGTTGGAGGCCCGTTCTCAGCCTGTTCGAAGGCGCTCCCCGTGAACCAGTATTGCAGGTCGGTCAGCCTTTGTCTTTCTTTTTGCCCGGGGAGTCCCGCCACCTTCGGGAATCGTTGCCTTGGCTCGGAGGGATGGGTTATGTTTAGGCTGGCTGCCCGGCCAAGTGTCCTGTCTCAGAAATAGGATCACCATCTCCGATAGAGGTTCCACCAGGAAACGGTCGGTTGGAGAAACTCATTGCGATTGAGTGAACAGGAACCGTTGTGCTCACCCTCCCGGGAACCTCCATCGGCCCTCCAGGTTCAGGCGGAACGGCACCGTCTTCGTCGTCGCTCCTGGAGTCCGGCGCCGTTGCGCTCCGAAAGATGGCAACCCTATTTCTGAGACAGAACACCAGCCGGCACAATCTCCTCGGAAACAGGTCCCATGAAACGCATCCACCTTGCCGTCGCATTCATCCCCCTCTGCCTGCTGGCCATGACTCCGGACGAGACGCTGCAGTGGTACAAGGGGAACACCCACACCCACACCATCAACTCGGACGGAGACAGCACTCCGGACGAGGTGGTGCGCTGGTACAAGGAGCACCGCTACCACTTCCTGGTGCTGACGGACCATAACTTCCTGACCGAGGTCAAGGGCCTCAACAGCATATTTGCAGCCCGGGAGCAGTTCCTGGTCATCAACGGAGAAGAAGTCACCGACAGCCTCGAAGGAAGCCCCATCCACATCAATGGACTGAACCTGCGGGAGGTCGTCCCACCTCAAGGCGGCTCCGACCCGGTGGACATGCTCCAGCGCAACGTGGACGCCATCCGCGGGGTGGGCGGCGTGCCCCACATCAACCATCCCAACTTCCACTGGGCTCTGACCGCCGATCAAATGCGCCAAATCCGCAACAACAAGCTCTTCGAGATCTACAACGGCGCGCCGTCGGTCCACAACCACGGAGGCGGTGGCTCGCCGGGACTGGAGGCCATGTGGGACGAGATCCTCAGCAGCGGCAAGCTCATTTACGGGATCGCCGTGGATGACGCCCACCAATTCAAGGGGGAATTCAGCCCCGACCGCCTCAACCCGGGGCGCGGCTGGGTGGTGGTTCGGGCTCCCCGTCTTTCGACCGTGGCCATCATGGAGGGCCTGGAGGCCGGTCGCTTCTATGCTTCCACCGGCGTTTCCCTGTCGGATCTGCGGGTTGACGACCAGGGAATCGAGATCACCATTGAGGAGAAACCGACTTTCAAGTACACCACCCATTTCATCGGTGACGGAGGCCGCCTGCTCACCAAGGCCCACGGGTTGACGGCCCGCTATCGGTTCCAGGGGGGCGAGCGCTACGTGCGGGCCCGGGTGGTGGACTCCATGGGATACGTGGCCTGGACTCAGCCGGTATTTGTGGACAAGGATTCCTGATTCGAGGTTCGACTGCTCGCATCCAGGAAGGAGTCGCCGGCTGAGGTTGACTGCAGGCCGTCAATCCACCGGAGGAACCCATGACGAGAGCCTACCGAGAAGTTGCGCCGACCCTGATGGCCGTGAGCCTTCTGGCCGGGACTCTGAGTTGCGGCCCGCCGGAATCCAGCCGGTCGGGTGATGAGGAGAAACCGGTCCGATTGCAAAAGGTGGAGTGGGGTCAGGTAGGCGAAGCCCCCGTGTTTCTCTACACCCTGACCAACAGCCAGGGCCTCAAGGCCAGGATCACCAATTACGGGACGATTCTTACCGAGATGCACGTTCCGGATCGCCAGGGCGAGATGGCGGACGTCACTCTGGGTTTCGACAAGCTGGCGGACTACCTGCCGCGCCATCCCTACTTCGGCTGCATCTGCGGGCGGGTGGTGAACCGAATTTCCAACGCCCGGTTCACCATCGACGGCCACGAGTACTCCCTGACCAAGAACTACGGGGAACACCATATTCACGGAGGAGACCAGGGATTCGATCGAAAGGTGTGGACGGTGGCCGGCGAGTCCGAATCCGACAACGGAGCCTCGGTGAAGATGACCTACACCAGCCCCGACGGAGAGGAGGGATACCCCGGAAATCTGACCACCACGGTCACCTATACCCTGGCAGACGACAACTCGCTGAGATTCGAGATGGAGGCCGAAACCGACGCTCCCACCATCGTCAACCTGGCCCACCACGCCTACTGGAATCTGGCGGGGCATGACGCGGCGGATGTGCTGGGACACGAGCTGCAGTTGAACGCGCCCAGCTACACGGTGTCGGATGGGCTGGGCGTTCCGACCGGCGAGATCAGCCCGGTCGAGGGAACCCGTTTCGACTTCACCAAGCCCAAGACGCTCGGCGCCGACATTGGAAATATTGCGCCAGACGCCAAGGATCAGCGCGAGGGCTACGACGTCAACTTCGTTCTGGACGGATCCCCCGGCCAGTTGAGGCGGGCGGCAAGGGTGCGGGAGCCCGTTTCAGGCAGGACCCTGGAAGTGCACACCACCGCGCCGGGAGTGCAGCTCTACACCGGCAACTATCTGGACGGGTCGATCCAGGGGAAGGGCGGCATCGCCTACCGGAAACAGACCGGATTCTGCCTGGAGACCCAGCACTTCCCCGATTCCATCACCAAGGAGGGCCAGCCGGGTTGGCACTCCATCATTTTGCGGCCGGGTCAGACCTACCGTCATTCCGTGGTTTTCACATTCGGAACGGAATGATCGGACTGCGCTTCCGGCACTTGTCCGGCTCTGAGGACTGGGAGGGCTGACCCGCCCCGAGCGAGCCTGCGGTCACCCGAGAGAAACCCCTTGCCGATATGAGAGTTCACACCTTGAAACACGTGCCCTTCGAGGGCCTGGGATCCATGCTCCCCTGGTTCCGGGAGCGCGGATGGCAGGTCAGCCTGACCGAGCTCTATCGGGATGAACCGCTTCCACCCGTGGATGAGATCGACTGGCTGGTGGTGATGGGCGGCCCCATGAGCGCCAACGACGAGTCCAGGCACGCCTGGCTCAAGGCCGAAAAGGACTTCATCGGTCAGGCCCTCCAGGCCGACAAAGCCATTCTGGGCGTCTGCCTGGGCAGCCAGCTCATCGCCGACGTTCTCGGCTCCAGGGTATACAAGAACAGCGAGCCCGAGATCGGCTGGTTTCCCATACATCGCTCCCCGGAGGCGGCCGCTCACCCGTTGGGGAGCCTTTTCCCCGAACAAGCCGAGGTCTTTCACTGGCACGGAGAAACCTTCGACCTGCCCCGCGGGGCCGTCCACCTGGCCCGTAGTCAGGCCTGTCTGAACCAGGCTTTTGCCTACGGCGACCGCGTCCTGGGCCTTCAATTCCACCTCGAAACCACCCGGAAAGCCCTTGAGGACCTGGCTCACGGCTGCGCCGACGAACTTGTCGACAGACCGTTCATTCAGAGCGCCGACCTGATGTTGTCCGATCCCGGCCGCTTCAGCCGGCTGAATCGACTGCTGGATCCGATTCTCGAGGGGCTGGCGGCCCGGTTGGAGTGAGTGGGGAGACGCCTTTTCATAATGCAACCTCCAGCCTACAAGGTGGCCGCCGCTCATGTGGCCCCGGTGTTCCTCGATCGGGACGCAACCGTGGACAAGGCCTGCGCCCTGATCCGGGAAGCCGCCCGCAACGGGGCTCAGCTCATCGTCTTCCCGGAGACCTACATTCCCGCCTTCCCGCTCTGGTGCGCTCTGCAGGCGCCCATTGAGAACCATGCGCTTTTCTGCCAGCTCGCTGCCGGCAGCCTGCGGGTGGACGGGCCGGAAATCGGCAAGGTCGCCGATGCAGCCCGCCGCAGCGGCATCTTCGTCTCGCTGGGATTCAACGAGGTCTCGGCCGTCAGCGCCGGCTGTCTCTGGAACGCCAACCTGCTCCTGAGCGACCGGGGAGACATCCTCTGCCACCATCGCAAGCTGGTTCCGACCTTCTACGAGAAACTGGTGTGGGCGCCCGGGGACGGCAGCGGACTGCAGGTGTGCGAGACCCGGTTGGGTCGGGTGGGTATGCTGATTTGCGGAGAGAACACCAATCCTCTGGCCCGTTTCGCCCTGCTGGCCCAGGGCGAGCAGGTCCATCTGTCCACCTACCCTCCCATGTGGCCCACCCGGGACCCCGCCACCGGCGTCAACTATGATCTCAAGCAGGCCATACGGATTCGGGCCGGCGCCCACTCCTTCGAAGGCAAGGTATTCAACGTGGTGACCTCCGGCTTCCTGGATGCGGCCGCCCGGGACCGGCTGGGGCAACTGACCCCGGAGGCCGAGCGCATCCTGGACGGGAGCCCCAGAGGCATCTCCGTCATCATGGGTCCGGAAGGAACCCCCGTCAGTCCCATTCTGCAGGACGAGGAAGGTATCCTCTACGCCGAGATCGATCTCTCCCAAACGGTGGCCCCCAAGCAGATTCATGACGTGGTGGGCGGATACAACCGGTTCGACATCTTCAAGCTAAGCGTGGACCGCTCCCGTCGACCTCCCCTGAACTATGAATCCGGAGACTCTCGTCTCGAATCGACTGATGCCGAGCCAGACGACGAGGGCCGTTCGTGAGGTCTCCCGGCTACAGGAGTCAATGAGACTCCCCATGCGGGGCGCATTCGATTCGGAACGGCTCAAAGGACCCTGTTCCGTTGGCACGGTGTTCTACCTAATGAACATGGATGCACAGGATGCACAGGATAATCAGGACAAGAGCATCCTGCGCCAGAGGCCAGCTCGAGCGATGATCCCATGCGGATTTGCGGATTCCCGGAATTGAAAGCCAGCCGTTTCCTGAAAAAATCCTGTGCATCCATGTAAATCAAAGATCTACTCATGCTTGAGCCTTTTGCAAAATTCGGCAGCGGGGCGTTTGCCGGAGATGGCCACAAAAGGCACAAGAACACAATTTGTGCCTTTTGTGGTTAGAAAGCACTCTTCACCAGGTCGCATCCGATATTGAAAAAGGCAGAACCTTCAGTTTGCCGGCAAGATTACCTGCCTCGCTGCGAATCTTGCAAAAAGCTCGCTCGACTTTGAACCGGTTTCCAGCCAACAGAGGTCATGGGATGAAACCTACCCGAGGGCGCGGCCCGGGTTGCCTGGCCACAGCCGTGTCGATGCGACAGAGCCGTCCCGCTTCGTGTCCCTTCGCGGTCCTTCGTGTCACTTCGTGGATTACTCTTTTTTCGTTTGTTTCAAATGAGTCCCGCCCCCGCCCTGCCGGGCGGATCGTTGCATGAATCTGTGGACCAACCCCCTGGTGGCGCGCCAACTCCGACTCAACCGGGAGACCCTCGACAACTGGCGCCTCTATCGTTCTCACCGGGAAGCGGTGGCCGACCTGATCTGCCAGCCTCCCCAGCCGGCCTCGGACAGGCTCTGCATCCTGGGCGCCGGTAACTGCAATGACCTGGACCTGGCCCGATTCACGGGCCGTTTCGCACAGGTGGACCTAGTGGATCTCGACCGGGAGGCCATGGCCAAGGGCGTCCAGCGGCAATCTCCGCTTGCGCCCGGCCGCATCAGCCTCCACGGGGGAATCGACCTTACCGGCATCTTGAAGACCCTGGCTACCTGGGAACGATACCGGCCCGGAAGAGAGAGCATCGCTCACTGCATCCGCGAGGCCCATGCCTTTGCCGGTCTTCCGTTTCCGGGCCGGTTCGAAGTCGCCGCTTCGATGTGCCTGTTGTCCCAGATCATCGACTCGATCGTCTCGGTGACCGGATCGCAGGCCGTACCCGAGGAACTGGTGGAAACTCTGCGGCAGCGGCACCTCCAGCTGCTGGCGGAGTTGCTTGTGCCGGGCGGTGTCGGCTTTCTGTTCACCGACTTCGCCCTGGAGCGAGGCAGCTCCCGTCCGGCCCGGGGGACTTCACCGGAGCCGGAAAGCGCCGAGGGGACTTCCAGCAATGCCTTCCTGGGCGTGAGCCCACAGGAGCTTTGCGCACTGGCAAGCAATAGTGCCGTCCTCCGCACTCAGGTCGGAAAGGCCCAGGTGACCCCGTCTTGGCTCTGGCGGCAAAACCCCCGCCGCACCCTCCGGGTCTGCGCCATTCAGTTCCAGAGGATTGATCCACTAACCACTAAAAACCGCTTCCCCAGGAGTAGTTGATTCGGGCGTAGTAGTATCCGCCGCTCATGCCCCAGGGGGTGAACTGGCTGTAGGGGAGTCCGAAAATGTTGGCGAAGAGGTCCATCCGCTGGGAGAAGGTGTTGAAGACGTTCTGACCGCCGAGCGCCAGCCTCAGGCTGTCGGTCAGGGAGATGCTCGCTTCCAGGTCGAGGATGTGGCGCCCGTCCAGCAGGGGCGAGTCCTTGCCGCGGACGAAGCGGGCGTCGAAGTGGTCGACCCAGGAGCCGAAATAGTTCACCCGGCCCAGCAAATCTACCCGCCCCAGGCGCTGGGTGACGGCGGCGTTCCAGCGGATTCGGGGAACGCCACGTTCAAGCCCCAGCACGTCTCCGGGGGTGAGCAGGTCCGACTCTTCCGTCAACTGCGTGTGGGTATAGTTCAGCGCGTAACTGAAGACAGTCTCGCCTCCCAGTTCCGCCGGGGTGTAGGTTGTGACCAGGTCGATGCCCTGATTTCGACTGGAGAAGTCGTTGATGAAGAACCGGAAGAAAGCCAGCGTGCCGGCGGAGGCGATCCCCTCCGAGAGCAGCAGCGCGCGCTCGTCCTCGGTGAGCGTAAAGGTTTGGGACAGTGCCAGTCGGTTGGAGAGGTCGACGCGGAAATAGTCTGCAGTCAAGGTGAAGGGGCCGGTGTCGACCACCAGACCCGCGGTGGTGTTTACAGAGGTCTCTGGCTCGAGCGGCTTGCCGCCCTTCAGTTCCGCCGCCAGGAAGGTGGAGGGCACGTTGGCGCTATCGACCAACTGCAGCGTCTTGGGGTCGATGGTGGTCTGCACGTTGAGCGTGTTCTGCTGGCCCGGTGTGGGAGCACGGAACCCGGTGCTGACACCGCCCCGCAGGGAGACGGTTTTACTCAGCCCCAGCCGGGCCGACAGCTTGCCGTTGGTCGTCGCGCCGAAGAGGTCGAAGTGCTCGAATCGGAGGGCGCCACCCACCGTCCAGCGGTCGTCCGGATCCCGCAATTCCAGATCGCCGTAGAGGGCCACGTTGCTGCGATTCCAGGCGCCGGCCGTATAGTCGGGAAATCCGGGAAAGCCGTTGGAGCCGGAGACGAAGCCCTGGGCGGCGTAGGGTCCTACCTCCCAGGAGGGTCTTCCGCCGGCGCCGATCTCGAAACGCTCCCTGCGCCACTCGGTGCCGGCCGCGATGTTGACCATGTCGGTGGCGGCATAGGAGACGTCGAAATTGAGGTTGGTGTCTTCCTGGCGGTAGAGTCCCGGGTCGAACTCCCGGGGCGTGTCGGGCCCGAGTGAGGCGTTGACCGTATTCTGGAAGAAAAAGTCGGACTCATGGGCGCCGAAACTGGCGCTGGCGTCCCAGCTCATGCCGTTACCCAGAACACCGCGCACGCCGCCCACCACCGACATGTCGGTGACCACGCCCCCGAACCGGGGTGTGAATCCTCCAGGGGCGATCTCCCGAAAAGAGAAACAGTTCGGATCCTCGAACACTCTCCCCAGGGCTTCGGGGTCGGGTACGTTGTCGGTGATCCGCACCACGGGACAGTTGGCGGACCCGTCAAGGACTCCGTCGCGCGCGTCCAGCACATCGCCGATCAGGAGGGTCTTGCCTTCGTCAAGGCTGTAGATGTTGGCCCGATTGTTGGGATTCCGGAAGTAGAAGCCCTCGGTCACCTTCTTCTCGGCATAATTGGTGTGGCCGTATAGCTGCACGGAGTTGGAAAACGGGTGGCCGAAGTTACCGAAGAACTTCACGTCGTCGTCGATGGTGGGGTTGCCCCAGATTTGGGCCGGATTGGCCACGGCCGTGTTGCCGGCCGCGATCAGGGCCGCCGCGTCGGCGCGTTGCACGCTGCGGTTGGTGGGGTCGGAGTTGCCGTATTCCAGGCTGAGGTTGGCGAATCCGCTCTTGCCGAGGGGCAGCCCGATGTTTGCGGCTATGGTGTAGGAATCCCCATCCCCGGCGCGATAGGTTCCGGTGTTGAACTCCACGCTGCCCCCCTCTCGGGCATCCTTGAGCTGAAAGTTCAGTACGCCGGCGATGGCGTCCGAGCCGTATTGGGCGGAGGCCCCGTCCCGCAGCACCTCCACCTGGCGCAGCGAGATGGCGGGAATAGGCGCGATGTCGGGACCTTGGGCGCCATCCGTCACCCCGGCGAACCAGGCGATGACCGAGGAGCGGTGACGGCGCTTCCCGTTCACCAGCACCAGCGTGTGATCGTGGGCCAGGTTGCGCAGGCTGGCCGGTCGCACCAGGGTGGCGGCGTCGCTGATGGGATGGGTGGCCACGTTGAAGGACGGGACCAGCGTCCGCAACTGGTAGTCGAGGGAGGTGGATCCCTGGCTCACGACGTCCTGCAGCGGGATGGCGTCTATCGGTACGGGGGATTCGGTCACCGACCGGGGTTGGGCGCGGCTCCCGACGACCACCAGTTCGGTCTCGAGGAGCAACTGAAGGATGACGGTGATGCTGCCCTGGGACGTCTCCACCGAACCTTGATGAACTTCAAAATCGTCCGCCGACACCACCACCTGGTGTGGCCCGGGGCCTAGACCGCAAAAGGTGGCGACACCGGAGCTGTCAGTCATCTGCTCTCGATTACCGACGGTGACCGTAGCGCTCGGGATCGATGCCGCGGAGGGATCCAGAACCCGAACCTCGAGGCACTGTTCCTGCCGAGGGCCGGCCGACTGGTCCAATGCCGACAGTGTCGCGGGTAACCCGGGCAGTGCCACCAACATGGCCAGACAGCCGAGACGGCTGGCTTTCTTCATCATTTCTCCTCACTATCAACACGCACAAGACGAGCACGAACGGGGGAATAGGCCATAGTGCATCTTCGCTACCGCGCATTGTAGCAATTTTACCGCATCTCTCACGGAGGGTAAAATTGTCAAGCTTGCTCCAAACCGGACCTGAATCCATGCCTCGCCTGACCGACTACAGCGCC
Source organism: Acidobacteriota bacterium (assembly GCA_028875575.1). NCBI lineage: Bacteria > Pseudomonadati > Acidobacteriota > Acidobacteriota bacterium. Next base: position 38,646 of record JAPPDF010000037.1, on the reverse strand, counting down.
CTCAGCTTCGACTGCTACGGCACCCTGATCGACTGGGAAATCGGGATCTGGGACGCCTTGCAACCGCTGATCCTGAACAATCCCGGGTCGGACCTCACTCGCGAGACCGCGCTCGGAGCCTTCGCCCGGGGGGAGAGTCGACAGCAGCAGACCACGCCCGATCTGCCTTACCCGGAGCTGCTGTCGCGCGTACACCGCGGCATCGCCGAGATGTACGGTCTTGAATCCAACCGGGACCTCGATACAGCCTTCGGAGACTCCGTGCCACACTGGCCTGCATTTCCGGACAGTGCTGACGGGCTGCGTCTCCTCAGCCGGCACTACAAGCTCGTGATCCTGTCCAATGTGCATCGCGGCGGGATTGCTGCCTCCACGCGGAAACTGGGAGTTGAATTCGACGCGGTCTACACGGCTCAGGACATCGGCTCCTACAAGCCTGCCGACGCCAACTTCGCCTACCTGCTGGCTCACCTCAAGTCGGATCTGGGCCTGGACCGGTCCCGAATCCTGCACGTGGCCCAGAGCCTCTACCATGACCACGCGCCGGCCAACCGTTTCGGCATCGCCAACGCCTGGATCGACCGGCAGCGGCTTTCGGAAGGTGGGAGTTGGGGAGCAACCGAGCGGACGGAAACCATCCCCTCTACCGATTTTATCTATTTCTCCATCGGAGAGATGGCCGAAGCGGTGAAGTTTGAAGGGTGAAGTGAGAAGTTTGAAGTGAGAGGTTTGAAGGTCGAAGTGAGAAGTTACAAGTTTGAGGTTTGAAGTTTGAGGTGTGGAGAGCTATTTGATCGACACGCGAAGCGTCTTGTTAGCATCGGCGCAGTCCGTCAAACAAGCTCGGTCAGGTCACCAGGGGTTTGCCTGTTCCCGAAACCCTCGACCGCCCACTCTTCACACTTCACACTTCTCACTTCAAACTTCAAACTTCTCACTTCTTCTTGTCTTTCCCGCGCACGAACTGCCAGCCGAAGCGGCCCTTGATGCAGAGATGTCCGCGGGTAACCTCCTGGTCGAGCGGTGAGGTGGCCTTGACGATCTGGTTGTCCTGCACATGCAGGGTGAGGGTGCAACCGACTCCGCAGTAGGGGCAGATGGTGTCGGTGCGCTCTTGCTCGGATTCCTTCCAGGTGCCCGCCTCACGCATGTCGTATTCCGACTTGAACATCAGGGCCCCGGTCGGACAGACCCCGATGCAGTTCCCGCAGTAGACGCAGGCGGAATCCGGGAGGGGAACCGAATATTCGGTGGAGATGCGGCTGTCGAATCCGCGGCCGGCGACGGCAATGGCGAAGGTGTTCTGAGCCTCCTCGCCGCACGCCTGCACGCACTTGTAGCAGAGGATGCACTTGCCGTAGTCCCGCACATAGAGATCGTTGTCGATTTTGACCGGCTGAGCCACGGTCGCCGCCGTCTGGCCGTCCGTTGGGCAGTGGGCTCCGGCCCGCTCCGTTTCCGGTTCTTCGGCTGCCGCCGACGGCGCCGCGGGCCCGTATCGCTCGGGTTGCCCGCCATAGCGCTCCAGGTAGGACTGCAGTTCGGGAGCGGTGGAAACATCGACCGAGGAAGCCAGAAACTCCAGGACCATTCGACGGCTCAGGCGGACGCGTTCGCTGTCGGTACGGATCACCATCCCGTTTTCTGCCGGGCGGGAGCAGGCCGGAACCAGAGTCCGCGACCCTTCCAGCTCGACCACGCAGACGCGGCAGACATTGACAGGATTCAGGTTTTCCAGATAGCAGAGGGTGGGTGTTTCGATCCCCAGAGTCCTGCAAGCCTCCAGAAGGGTGGATCCTTCGGCAACCCGAACCTTCTTGTCGTCGATGGTCAGGGTAACCTTTTTCCTGGGGGCCGCTGGCGGGGGCGCGGGAATCGGACCGGGAGGCACCGGGACGGTCGGGTTGGGGGCCGAGTCGTTGAAGAAAAAACTATCCTGCGTCACCGGGTTTTTCTTGTTCATGATCTTCGATTGCAGTCGCCTTGATTCTCCGGAACCGTTGCTGAATCCCGACGACAGCCGAGGGGCCGCTAATCCTCCGGATTCGACCCTTGGCGGAGACCCTCAAACTCCCCCCAGCGCGCCAGAGCGGACTGGATGGCGCTGGAAGCGGTGTGCCCGAGCCCGCAAATGGACGCGTCGCTCATGACCTGGCCGATCTCGGCCAACTGCAACGGCGCCCGTCCCACTCCCTGAACATTCCCCCCGAACATGCGGGACAGGGCTTCCTCCTGTCTCACCGTGCCGACCCGGCAAGGAACGCATTGGCCGCAGGACTCGTCACGGAAAAAGGCCGCGATTCTCAGAAGGATTTTACTCAGATCCACACTGTCGTCAAAGGGCATCACCACGGCCGAGCCGAGGGCGGCGCCGATCGCCCGGGTACCTTCGAAGGTCATCGGGGTATCCAGTTCCCTGTGAGTAAGGAAGGTCCCGGCCGCACCTCCGATCAGGACACCCTGCAGCCGGCCGCTACCGCCCACTCCCCCCGCCAGCTCCAGCAGGCTTGCCAGGCTGGCGCCGAAGGGGACCTCATACACTCCCGGCCGACCGACATGGCCGGAGAGACAGAACAGCTTGGTTCCTGTCGACCGGGGAGTCCCGATGGTGGCAAAGGACTGTCCTCCCCACAGGACGATACCCGGAACGTTGACCAGGGTCTCGACGTTGTTGACCAGGGTGGGACGACCGAACAGGCCGACCTCGGTGGGGAAGGGTGGCTTGTTTCGGGGCTCTCCCCGATAGCCCTCGATCGAGTTGAACAGCGCCGTCTCCTCGCCACAGATGTATGCGCCTGCTCCCCGGCGGATCTCGATGTCGAAGGACAGGTCCATATTCAGGATCCTCTTTCCCAGGAAACCGTGGTGCCTGGCCTGGCGGATGGCGTGGCTCAAGCGCTCGAAAGCCAGGGGATATTCTCCGCGGATGTAGAGGTAACCCTGTTGGCAGCCGGTGGCCAGCCCGGCAATGGTCATGGATTCGATGAGGAGATAGGGATCTTCCTCCATGATCACCCGATCCTTGAAAGTTCCGGGCTCCGACTCGTCCGCGTTGCAGACCAGGTAACGGACCGGCTGGGAGGAACGGGCACGGTAGACCGCCTCCCATTTCCGCCCGGCGGGAAAGGCCGCCCCGCCCCTTCCCACCAGCTTGGAATCGTTGACTTCTCGAATGACCCGCTCTGGACCGATGCCCACTGCCCGCCTCAAGGCCTCATACCCCCCTTGGGCCAGATGATCCTGCAGGCTCTCCGGCTGCAAGCGGCCGACGCGGCGCAGCAGGCGCAACCCCGGTTGACCCTGTTGCGGGACGCTGAGTGACGTCGGCACGGGAGGCGGCTCCGGTTCGCGTTCCGGCTGGTCCACTGCAGCCAGTACGGTATCTGCCGTGGTTGGCGCCAAAGCGCATTCCCAGGGCTTGGGGCCGGCCGCCGAGACCAGGGCAGCCGGGGCGCGCTCGCACAGGCCGAGGCAGGGACTCCTGAGCCAGGTGATCTTGTCCGAGGGCTCGGCCGCTCCGGGCGGGCCCAGGCGGCCCGCCAGGTGCTCGCAGATCTCAGGCGCTCCCCGAATCAGGCAGGCAATGTCGTCACACACGTGAATGACGACCCTGGGCCGCCGATTCATTGAGAAGAGCCCGTAGAAATTGGCGACGCCGAAGGCTTCGGCAGGAGGGAGGTTCAACCGGCTGCAGGCGTAGTTCAGGGCTCCGGGGCTGATCCAGCCGACGCGGCTGTTGATGGCGTGGAGAACCGGAAGCAGCAGGTGCCTCTGAGACCGCTCCGGCCGTTCTTGCTGGAGGTGATAGCTTTCCGCCTTCCCGTCCTGCAGGGGACCCAGGACGCTGTCGACGGCGGACCGCTCGTCCCGGTCCGGAGATTGACCCGCAATGTGAAGATCCAACGGTGGACTCCTCGGCTACCCCGGCCGGGTGGTCGACGCGTCCATAGTGTCCCGTCTCGGAACACTAGCCCGGCTGAGAAGCCGCAAGCTTGACAATGCGAACTGCAGAGGCCTTGAACTCTGCGGTGCCAGACTTGGGGTCGACGGCGTCGATGGTGAGCTGGTTGGTCTGAACCTCGTCCGGAAAGTGCAGGGTCATGAAGGCCAGACCGGGGCGGAGACCGGTATCGAAACGGACCGGAGCAATGACCGAGCCGCGGCGCGAGACCACCTTGACCCGTTCCCCCTCCAGCACCCCATAGCGCTCACCGTCTTCGGGAGACAGATCCAATGATTCTCCCCGCCGGAGGGGAGAGGAAAAGGACAAGGTCTGGGCACCGGTATTGTAGGAATCCAGACGCCTGCCGGTGGTGAGTCTGAGAGGAAACCGATCGTTCAACTCGTCCACGGGGGGTTCGAATTCAACCGGACTGAAGGGCGCCTGCGGCCCCAACAGGGGTTCTTGCCACAGTCGGCTGTGCAGGTAGAGCTCGCCTGGATGCGACTCGTCATAACAAGGCCAGCGAATGCCGTCAAGGGCTTCCAGCCGCTCGTAGCTCATTCCGCGATGCATGGGACTGAGGCCGCGGAGCTCGTCCCAGATGCGCTTCGGTTCCGGTTGGCCCCAGTCGCTTCCCAGGCGGCGGGCCAATTCGTAGAGGATGTCCAGGTCGTCCTTCACTCCGGGCGGCGAGGACAGCGCCCGGCGAACGCGCTGCACCTTGCGTTCGCTGCTGGTGACGGTGCCTTCCGACTCGCACCAGCCGGCCGCAGCCGGCAGGACAACGTCGGCGATGGCCGTGGTGTCCGTCATGAGCAGGTCCTGCACGACCAGGCAATCCAGCCCCCCAAGGAGACGCAGAGCCCGTCCCTGGTCGGCCTCCGATACCGCCGGGTTCTCTCCCAGAACATAGAGCGCCGTCAGCTTGCCTTCCTCCATGGCGTCGAACATTCCGCTGAGGTGCAGGCCCCGCTTGGGGGGGATCTTTACTCCCCAGGCCTGTTCGAAGCGGGAGCGGAGCTCGTCGTTCTCCACGTGCTGAAATCCGGGAAGCCGGTCGGGAATGGCGCCCATGTCGCCGCCTCCCTGGACGTTGTTCTGACCCCTCAGTGGATTCAGCCCGCTCCCGTATTTACCCACGTGACCCGTCAACAGCGCCAGGTTGATCAGGGCCAGCACGTTGTCGACGGCGTTATGGTGCTCGGTAATCCCCAGTGTCCAGCACAGTTCGGCTCTTTCTGCCCGAGCGTACTCGTGAGCCAGCTTCCGAATGCTCTCGGCGGGAACCCCGGTTTCCCGCTCACCCCGTTCCAGCGTGTAGGACTCCAGCGAGCGACAGTATTCGTCGAAGCCGCTGGTGGCATGCTCGATGAAGGTCCGATTCTCCAGGCCGGCATCCAGGATTTCCCGGGCCATGGCGTTGGACAGGGCAATGTCGCTGCCCACCTCGAGACCTAGCCAACCGTCAGCCCACTGGGCCGAACTGGTTCTGCGGGGGTCGATGACGAAGAGCCGGGCTCCGCGTTTCACTCCCTTCAGCACGTGATGAAAGAAGATCGGGTGCGTTTCGCGGGCGTTGGATCCCCACAGCAGGATGAGATCGGTATCCTCGATTTCCTGGTAGGAACTGGTGCCGCCACCCATCCCGAAAACCGTCGCCAGACCGACGACGCTGGGAGCGTGTCAAGTGCGGTTGCAACTGTCGATGTTGTTGCTGCCAATGACTGTACGAACGAACTTCTGGGCGGCGAAGTTGAGCTCGTTGGTGGTCTTGGAGCAACTGAACATCCCGAAAGCCTGCGGCCCCTTGTCCCTGGCAGCCCTCTGAAACCCTCGAGCGGCCCGTTCCAGCGCTTCGTCCCAACCTGCCGGGCGAAGACCGGCGCCGTCCCTCACCAGAGGCTCGGTCAGCCGCTCGCCTCGTTTCCACTGCATGAAAGCCTTCCTTTCGCCCCTGAATTCCACGGGCTCATGAGTCTACCGTTACAACCGGAACCGATGCAAGCGCAAGTCCCCGGTGGACAGACCGGATTGACAACGGCCGCATGACGCCGGATAATGCCGCGAATCAGAATCAGGTCCTCCGATAACCTCCCCGAGAGCGCGCGGCTTCATGGATTTTGCCGGCTACGATCTTGACGACGGGATCTACGACGAGATGCTTCAGCCGAACGGCGAGCCCCGGGAGCATTCCCGATTGCTCTACGAGACCCTGTGCCAACTCTCCAGTGACGAGATCGGCAGCATCCAGGAGCGGGTCACCCGTTCCTTTTCGAACGAAGGCATCTCCTTCACTGTCTACGGGGACGCCGAAGCCAACGAGCGGATTATCCCGGTCGACTGCCTGCCTCGGATCCTGCCGGCTGTCGAGTGGAAGCATCTCGAAATCGGCCTGACGCAACGCCTCACGGCCCTGAACCGCTTCCTGAATGATGTCTACGGGAAGGCCCGCATCATCGACGACGGTGTGATTCCGGTGGACGTTGTGCGCGGCTGCCCCCAGTACCGCAGCGAAATGTGCGGCGTCAACGTGCCTCACGGAACCTGGGTCGCCATCTGCGGCACCGACCTGGTGCGTACCAACCAGGGCTTCGTGGTGCTGGAAGACAACCTGAGGGTGCCTTCGGGCGTTTCCTACATGATCGCAAACCGCAAAGTGGTCAAGACCAGCCTGCGCCGACTGTACCGAAGTTCCCGGGTGCGGGGGGTCGAGCACTACGGGCGCCTGCTGCAGGAGACGTTGCGCGAGCTCTCGCCGGGCGGCCGAAACGACCCCTGCATTGCGCTGTTGACGCCGGGAGTCTACAACTCCGCCTTCTACGAACACATGTTCCTGGCCCGGGAGATCGGCGCGGAACTTGTGGAAGGCCGCGACCTGCTGGTAAAAGACGGTTTCGTATACATGCGCACCACCAAGGGACTGCGGCGCGTGGACGTGGTCTACCGGCGGGTGGACGACGACTTTCTCGATCCCCTGGTCTTCCGCGAAGACTCGCTGCTGGGCGTGCCCGGGTTGATCCACGCCTACAAGCTCGGCAATGTGGCCGTCGTCAACGCCCCCGGAACGGGCATCGCGGACGACAAGAGCGTCTATGCCTACGTCCCCGACATGATTCGCTACTATCTGGGAGAGGAACCGATCCTGGGCAACGTCCAAACCCACTTGTGCCGTCGGCCCGAGGGGCTCGAATACACCCTGGACAACCTGGAGAACCTGGTGGTGAAGCGGGTCGGCGAGTCCGGAGGGTACGGGATGCTGGTCGGTCCCCACTCAACCCCCGAGGAGCGCGAGGCCTATGCCAGGCAGATGCGCGCCGACCCGGCCGACTTCATCTCCCAGCCGGTGCTGCCGCTGTCACGCGCAGCCTGCCTGATCGAGGGCCGTCCCGAGCCCAGGCACGTGGACCTGCGCCCCTTCGTGCTCCACGGGACCAAGACGCGCCTGGTGGGCGGGGCCTTCTGCCGGGTGGCTCTTCGGCGTGGCAGCCTGGTGGTGAACTCCAGCCAGGGCGGTGGAGGAAAGGACCTTTGGGTCCTGGAAGATTGAATCGGGTGGGCGCTTCAAGGCTGCCAGGCCGGAAAGAGCGCTCCCACCGCCGGGCCGACAGGTGAAATCGAATCCTGCCGAAGCATTTCTTGCGGCAGCGGTCAAGGGTAGATGCAAAGTACTGTTGGTCGTCTCACCGTTACTTCTCGACAGATCAGGGGGCACCTATGGCAAAAACAGTGATGAACGGATTCTTGAACAAAGGCCGCGCCGGCAGCCTGGCGGGAAAGACACTCCTCCTGGTTGGCTGCCTGCTGCTTGGAACCACGGCGGCACAAGCAGCGATCGAAAGCGAAGTCGTGTTTGTCTTCAACACCTTTTCTTTTCTCCTCTGGGGCGCCCTGGTGATGTGGATGTGCGCGGGATTCACCATGCTCGAATCGGGCTCGGTGCGCACCAAGAACGCCTCGATGATCTGCCTGAAGAACATTGGCCTCTACTCCATCGCGGGGTTGGCCTACTACTTCATCGGCTACAACCTCATGTATGTCGACGTGGGTAGCGTGATCGGCTCATTCAAGCTCCTTTACGGGCCCTCGGAGACCGAGGTCGCTCTGCTGGCCGCAACCGAGGCCGCTGCACCGTCAGCCGAACTGCTCAAGAAGGGCTACTCCACCATGTCGGACTGGTTTTTCCAGATGGTTTTCGTGGCTACCGCTGCCTCCATCGTGTCGGGAACACTGGCGGAACGGGTCAAGATGTGGCCGTTTTTCGTCTTCACGCTCCTGCTGACCGGCGTCATCTATCCCATCGTGGGCGCCTGGACCTGGGGCGGGGGCTGGCTGAACGCAATGGGCTTCACGGACTTTGCCGGCTCGACCATCGTGCACAGCACCGGGGGATGGGCGGCGCTTGCGGGAGCCATGGTGGTCGGACCGAGGTATGGCAAATTCCGCAAGGACGGAACTACCAAGCCTACTCCGCCCTCGAACATCCTGGCAGTGACCCTGGGAGTGTTCATCCTCTGGTTCGGATGGTTCGGCTTCAACGGTGGCTCGCAATTGGCGCTGGGGAGCGCGGCCGATGTCATCGCCATGAGCCACGTGCTGGTCAACACCAACCTGGCGGCAGCCGCCGGAGTCATGATGGCTCTGGCTGTCTCGCGGCCCATACTGGGGCGCATGGACCTGTTTGCCGGACTGAACGGCGCCATCGCGGGACTGGTCTCGATCACCGCCGCGCCCGACATCGTGGAGCACTACTGGGCCGTGATCATCGGCGCCATCGGAGGCATGGTGTGCACCGCCGGACTCAAGCTCCTGGAGAAGGTCAAGCTGGATGACGTGGTGGGAGCCATCCCGGCCCACCTGTTCGCAGGAATCTGGGGAACTCTGGCTGCCTGCATCGCCGGGGGCGGCGGGCTCGGTGTGCAACTGATCGGCATCCTGGCCATCGGAGCCTTCGTCTTCGCAAGTTCCTGGGTGCTGTGGCGATTGCTGGATCTGATCTTGACGGCACGGGTGACGCGCCAGGTCGAGCAACTGGGCCAGGACGCCGGGGAGTTGGGTATCGAAGCCTACCCCGAGTTCGTCTTGATGCCGGAAGAGGAGGATCGTGACTGAGGCCCGCAGACAGGGCGTGCCGGGCTCCGTTTCGGAGCCCGGTTGAATCATTTGAGGAAACGGGAGAATCCCGGTCGCAACCGCGACCGGAGACGGTGCTCGGCCGGGGCAAATCTCCGTCGGGCCGGAGGCGAAGCGGAGACTGGATCTTTTTGCTACTGGAGAGGAATCATGCTATCGCGTAGCGCGCAGGGCCTCTACTGGATGGGCCGCTACCTCGAGCGTGCGCAGCACCTCTGCCGCCTGCTGCAGTTGCAGGTGGAAGCGTTGGTGGACAGGCCGGTTCGGGAGATCCATCTCGGCTGGAGCAGAATCTACACCACCTTGAACCGGCAGCCTCCCTTCGGCGGCATCCAGTTCGACAGAAGAGACAACTATACCCTGGCAGATTCCTACACGCTGGCCGGAGATCTCACTTTCGAGCGCTCCAATCCCGACTCGGTCTGGAGCTGCTTTGCCCAGGGCCGCGAGAACGCGCGGCAGATGCGCCACCGCATCAGCGCCGAGATGTGGATCTGCCTGAATCTGGCCTATCTGAAAATTCAGAGGTTGAACATCGAGGACATTTGGAAAACCTCCCCGGAGAATTTCTACGCCGAGACCGTGGAAGAAATCCATACGTTCGCGGGGGTAGCTGCGACCACCATGTACCGGGACGAAGGTTGGCACTTCATGCAGTTGGGCCATCACATCGAGCGCGCCCAGCACTCGGTGGCGCTCTTCCTGTCACAGATCGCCACCGCCAGACTCTATCCGGAATCTCCGGAAGGGGACTGCGCGACCCTGCTACGCCTTTACCACGCCTTCGATGCTTATGATCGCAAGCACAGCGTCGAAATCCAGCCCCATCAGGTGCTGGACCTGCTGGCCACCGACCCCCTGCTGCCCAACTCGCTCTGCTGCTCGCTCGACTCCGCCGCCACGGAATTGGCCGCCATCGCTGACGGACCGAGCGCGGCCAGCAGCGCCGCCGCCAGTCGGCTGGCAGGCCGGGCGCAGGCCCTGGTCCGGCACGAATGGCCGGATCGAAAAGACCGGGAGGCCATGCTCCGGCAGATCGATGAGCACTGCCGTAACTTCCACGATCGGATAATGACCGCATACATTGACTATAGCGTCGAGGACGCACCCGTCCACTGATTCCATGGCTGAGGCCATCCACTACGACATCGAGCACCTCTCCCGCTACCACTACACTCGCAGTCCGAAGCAGTGCGTGATGATGCTCTGTCTGAAACCGCAAAACGACCGGGGACAGCGGGTGCTGAGTTTTGACATCGAAACCGACCCGGCCTCCCTCCTGACCTCCGAACGGGATGGTTTCGGCAATACTCGACACGTCTTCAATCTCGACGGCGAGCATCGGGTTCTGGAGATCGTCGCTCGTTCCACGGTTTCACCGGCCCCCTTCAGTCCCCTCCCGCACTCCCTTGGAGCAGGTGCCTGGATAGAGATCCAATCGTGGAAGGACTCCTTCGCTCTCTGGGACTTTATCCACCCGAGCCCATTGACCCGACCGTCATCCCTCCTCGCCCAATTCGTCGACCGGTACGGCATCCAGCCCGGGAGGGATCCTCTGGAGGGGCTGCTGCGGCTTTCGGACACGCTCCACCAGCGGCTCCGTTACGCTCCCGGCAGTACTTCGGTCATGTCCTCCATTGAACAAATCCTCAAATCGGGTCGCGGCGTCTGTCAGGACTACGCCCATACCATGATCGCGATCGCACGCTCCTGGGGCATTCCTGCCCGATATGTCTCGGGCTATCTGCACCTCGCCGGCCTGGATGGCGAGCAGGCGGCGGGAAACGCCACCCACGCCTGGGTCGAGTGCCTGCTCCCGGAACTGGGCTGGGTGGGATTCGACCCTACCAACCGGTGCCTGGCCGACGAGCGGCATGTGCGCATCGCGGTGGGACGCGACTACAGGGACGTATCCCCAACCCGAGGAATCCTGCGAGGAGGAGAGAGCGCCAGAATCGAGGTAGCCGTCAAGGTGAGCGCGCGTACAGATTCGCCAGGCACAGGGGAAGAGCCCTTTGCGGAAAGGACCAGTGTTCTGTCTCAGAATTAGGGTTGCCAGATTCCAGAACGCAACGGGGCCGGATAGTTAGATTTGTCGTGCGAGTATTCCGATTGGACCATTTTTGCTACACTATGGCACTTGTGTGTAAATAACCATCATATGGGTGTCATTGTCGACCGGAGGTTGAACCTTACACAAAGGAGACGGAGCCGATGGAGATCAATACGGAGCGGGAAGGTACGCTCCTGGTTGCAAGGGCGGGAGGTCGCCTCGACAGCATCAATGCGAGAGAGTTCGACGATGCCTTGAAATCCGCGATCAGCGATAGCGACCAGGTTTTGATTATGGATCTGGAGAAAGTCTCATACGTCAGCAGCGCCGGCCTTCGGGTGATTCTGCTGACCGCCAAAACCCTCCAGCAAAGGAGCGCCAAGCTGTTGATTTGCTCGCTCGCCGAGCCGATTCGAGAGGTCTTCGAAATCAGCGGCTTCGACAAGATCATCCCGATTCATGCAAATTTGGGCGATGCAAAAGCTTCCATAGGCTAGCGACGCTCCCTTTCCGGTAGTCTGCCGGAGAGGGTTCCGCCTATCCTTGTGCCAACCTGATCAGCCCATGGAGCGCAAGCCAGCTAGTGTTCTGTCCCAGAAATAGGGTTGCCATCTTTCGGAGTGCAACGGCGCCGGATTCTAGGAGCGACGACGAGCCAATGCTCATTCATTGCGAGGAGGAGCAACGACGAAGACGGTGCCGTTCCGCCCGACCCCGGAGGGCCGATGGAGGTTCCGGGTAGGAAGAGCACCACGGTGCCTGCTCGCTAAATCGAAACGGACCTCTCCGACCGATCGTTTCCCGGTGAAACCTCCATCGGAGATGGTAATCCTGTTTCTGGGACAGGACACTAACCTTCCGAAACCGGGAGGCGGGTCTTTGCAGGCAAGGAGAAACTCCCGACAAGAGTGGCGGGTTCTACGCCAGTGGGGAAGGCCAAACGATGAGTTGGAAGTACAAGATTCTGGTCGTGGACGACGAGCCTGATCTCGAACGGCTCATGTTGCAGCGAATGCGTCGCGACATTCGCGCCGGCCTCTACAAGTTCGTCTTTGCCCAAAACGGCCTGGAAGCCCTCGACCGGCTGAAGGAGCAGCCGGATATCGACTTGGTGCTGTCCGACATCAATATGCCCAAGATGGACGGGCTCACGCTGATCGAGCAGATCCCCAAGGTCCAACCCGATATCCGCTCCGTGATCATCTCGGCCTATGGCGATATGAAGAATATCCGCACGGCCATGAATCGGGGCGCGTTCGACTTTGTCACCAAGCCAATCGATTTTGACGACCTGAAGCTCACCATTTCCCGTACCCTGCAGCACCTTGTCGAATGGCGCGAAGCTCTTGAATCGCGCGACAAGCTGGTGGCGCTGCAAAACGAGCTCGGCGTCGCCAGCAAGATACAGCAGTCGATCCTGCCCACTCACTTTCCCGACAGGCCCGACTGCCGCATCTTCGCCAACATGAAACCTGCCCGCAATGTGGGAGGGGACTTTTTCGATGTCATCAGCCTGCAGGACGGCCGCATCGGCATCGCCATCGCCGACGTTTCCGACAAGGGGGTTCCCGCCGCTCTCTTCATGATGTCCTGCCGCACACTCATCAAGGGTGCTGCCATCGGCAAGACGGATCCCGGAGAAGTGTTGCACGAGGTGAACCAGTTGCTGCAGGAAGACAACGACGCCGCCATGTTCGTTACCGTTTTCTATGGCGTCTATGACCCCGACAGTCAGCGATTTCAATATGCAAACGGAGGCCACAATTCACCTCTGGTTGTGCATGCCGACGGAAGCTCCGTCGAGTTGCCCTTGACCGGAGGCATTGCTCTGGGATTGATGCCCGATCTCGACTACGACAACAACACCGTGACCCTTGCTCCGGGAGACCTGATCGTTCTATTCACCGACGGTGTCACCGAGGCCTTCGACGAGCAGGGTGACCAGTTCGGAACCGATCGTCTTAAAGACGTCTTCGCAGGTACGGCGCCCGAAGATGTCCAGGCAGCCAACCGTGCCGTTTTTGAAGCCGTAGAGAAATTCGCCGGCGCCACTCCCCAGTCCGACGACATCACTTGCGTGACACTCCTGCACGGTCGCGACGGCGGCTGATCCCGATGCTTTCTTTGTGTCTCGATTCCCGGCTCGAAGAATTGCAACGACTTGAAGCGGCCGTTGAGGATCTCGGGGAGCGGGAGCAATGGCCCCCAACCCTCCTTTACCAGGTCAAGCTCGTCCTGGAGGAGGTGATCGTCAATATCGTCAATTACGGCTACGAGGAGAGAGCGGGACACAAGATAGATGTCCAACTGATCTCGGAACCGGACACCCTCACCATCAAGATTGCCGACGACGGCCGCGCCTTCGATCCACTGCACCAGGCTCCCCAGCCGGATGTGGCGGCACCCCTGGAAGACCGTCCCATCGGCGGGTTGGGCGTTTATCTGGTGCAGACTCTGATGGACGAAGCATCTTACCGTCGGGAGCAGGACAGAAATCATCTGACTCTGATCAAGCGGAGGGACGGATGAGTCCGGCGTGCCGGATGGCGGCGGCGCTGCTGCTCGCTTCCGGCTCTCTATTCAGCGGGCCAACCGCGGGCTTCGCGCAAGAAGTTGGCGTCTCAGCGAATCGTATCCTCTTCGGACAATCGGCCGCCTTCAGCGGACCTGCCCGAGAGCTGGGGCGCAACATGCGCCTCGGAATCCAAGCGGCCTTCAACGAAGCCAACGCGCGAGGCGGCGTTCACGAGCGGCGGCTGGAGCTGTTGAGCCTCGACGATGCCTATGAGCCGGAAGCCGCCATCGCCAACACCCATAAACTGATCCACGACGACAAGGTCTTCGCGCTTATCGGAGCCGTGGGTACACCGACCTCACGCGCTTCCACCCCCGTGGCCGCCGCTGCCGGAGTTCCCTACATCGCACCCTTCACAGGCGCCGCTTTCCTGCGGGACGAACAATGGCGAAACGTCATCAACCTCCGGGCCTCCTACAGGCAGGAAATCGATACCATGGTCTCCCACCTGACCGACAGGCTGGGCATCGACCGTATCGGCGTCATGTATCAGGACGATTCGTTCGGACGTGACACCTACCGCAGCTTGACACGATCCCTGGGGCGACGTCAGCTCAAGCCGGTATCGGTGGGGGTGTATCAGCGCAACACCACCGCCGTGAAGACGCCTCTTCTGGACCTGCGTGCCCAAGACCCGGGGGCGGTGATTCTCATCGGCGCCTACAAGCCGGTCTCTTCACTGATCGCCTGGGCTCGCCACACCGGGATGAGGGCGGTCTTCATGGCGCTCTCCTTCGTGGGCAGCAACGCCTTGTCGGAAGCACTGGGTCCCGCCGGCGTAGGGGTTTTCGTTACCCAGGTGGTTCCTCCGCCGACCGACACCACCCACCCGATCACCGCCAACTACAACCGAGCCCTGTGGTCCTTCGATTCGGACGCCACACCCGGATTTGTCTCGTTCGAAGGCTACCTGGCCGGCCGCTTGGCCATCGCGGCCCTGGAACGCTGCGGCCGAGACGTGGATCGAGCCGGATTTCTAGACAGTCTGCGTCTCTCCGACCCCATCGATCTGGACGGGTTCGAGCTCCGCTTCGGCGACACGGACAACCAGGGCTCCGATTCCGTTTTCCTGACCAGGATCGGCCGCGACGGCTACTATCACCCAATCGAGACGCTCCGGGGCGGGGGTCGGCCGTGATCGACCGGCTGCGAAGCCTGTTCAAGAACCGTTTTCACTCCGGGGAATCAAAGCGGCCTGCCGCCCGCTCCAAGACCCCAATCGGCCAGTCCGTGGGAACCGCCGCCGCCGGCTTGTTGCAGCGACTGCTCGAGAGCCGATTCCTGACAGCCATCTTGAGCCCCTTGTCCCGGCTGATCGGGGCCGAGAGGGTTCAACGCCATCGCGGGCTCGCGATGGAGCTGGTGCAGCGGCTTCGTGACGGCCGAATCGGGCTCGGAATGCAGCTCTACATCGGGATCGGCGGAGCTGTGGCCATCACCCTGTCGGCGAGCCTGGTAGCCTGGTTCTCCTTCAATCAAGTGGGCGATGCCCAGAACCGCGTCAACGAGGACAGCATCCCGGAAATGACCGCCGCCTTCGGTGTGGCGCGCCAGGCCGGCACCCTGGTGGCTGCGGCCCCGCGCCTGGTCACCGCCGCAACTCCGGCCGACTTCACCGGTGTCGCCGCCGCGGTTGCCATGGAGCAAACGGACTTCGAGACACGCCTCCAAGCCCTGAGCCCCCGCGAGGGGGAAGAAGAAAAAGTCTCACGCATTCTCGCCCATGGGAGTGAAATTATTTCGAACATCGGGGCCATTCGAGATTCGGTATCCCGGTCATTCGTGCTCAGCGAGCGCAGCGAAGAACTGCTCACGACGCTGGAAGGTCTGCAGGATGAACTGACCGTCATTCTGGTTCCGGCCATCGACGACCATTACTTCTACGCCCTGACCGGCTACCGGAACCTTGGCGAACGGCCGGCCTCCCCGGCACGGCACTTCGCGAAAGCCGAGTTCAATCGCTACCGCCACATGATCGAATTGCAGGCGCATGCGACCACTGCGACCCAGCTTCTGGCGGGCGTCACCAATCTGACGGAAATCCCGCTGATCGAGCCGGTTCGGGAGCGCTTCGAGTCGGCCCGCGACGGCATCGGGCGCAGCCTTGAGGCTCTCGGCACGGCTCCGTTGCGGGACAGGATATCCCCGGTCTTCGACCAGCTGTTGGATCTGGGGCTGGGAGAACAGAATGGATTCGATCTGCGTGCCCAGGAACTCGGTCTCGCCAATAGACAGCGGGACCTGCTGGAGCGCAATCGCAGTCTCTCCATGGACCTCGTGGCTGAAGTCGAAGGCATGGTCGGTTCGGCCAGCGCGCGGGCTCAGGATGCGACTCTCTCCTCCACGCAAGCCATCCTCACCGGACGCAGGCTGCTTTTGATCCTGAACCTGGTCAGTATTACCGGAGCTTTGCTGATCGGTTGGCTGTTTGTCGGAAAGATCCTGCTGCGCCGCCTCAAAAAGCTGTCCGATCGCATGCGTGGCATGGCCGGAGGCGATCTGGAGGCCCGGGTGGAGATCAGCGGGCGCGACGAAGTGGCCGAAATGGCGGCGGCTCTGGAGGTGTTTCGACGTCACGCCCTGGAGGTTCAGCGCTTGAACCTGGTCGAGAAGCTGGCCGAAGAACTGAAGGGAAAGAATTCTCAGCTCGAGAAAGCCATGGACGACCTGCGAAAGGCTCAGGATCAAATCGTCATGCGCGACAAGCTGGCGGAACTCGGCCAGCTCACCGCGGGCGTGGCTCACGAGATCAAGAATCCGCTCAACTTCGTCAAGAATTTCTCGGAAGTTTCCGAGGAGTTGCTGGAGGAAATGGGAGAGATCCTCACCGACAACCAGGAGAAGCTGAGCAAGGACGACCGGGAGCTGCTCGAGGAGATTTCCGGAGATCTGACCGGCAATCTCAAGAGCATTCGCCAACACGGGGATCGCGCCAATCGGGTGATTCACGACATGCTCTCGATGGGACGAGGTTCGGGCGAGCGGCAACCGACCGACATCAACGGTCTGCTCGATCAGAGTGCCCGACTGGCCTACCACAGCGCCCGAGCCACCGACAAGTCGTTCAACCTGGACATCAAGCAGGATCTGGATCCGGAGCTGGGGTCCATTGACGTCGTCTCGCAAGAGATGGGACGCGTCTTTTTGAACTTGGTCAGCAACGCCTGCTATGCCACCGATCAGAAACGGCGTTCCCTCCAAACACCCGGTGGAGAACAGGCCGATGGGAAGGGTTCCCCCGAGGAAGCCCTTTCCGAGTACAGCCCGACGCTCTGGCTCAGCACCAAGCGCCTGGAGGATCGGGTCGAAATCCGAGTGAAGGACAATGGGGACGGCATTCCCGCCGATGTCGTCGACAAGATCTTCAACCCCTTCTTCACCACCAAGCCCACCAATGAGGGAACCGGGCTGGGGCTGGCGCTGTCCAACGATATCGTGCGAGAGCATGGAGGAGCCATCAAGGTGGAGACCGAACCCGGCAGATTCACCGAGATGCTGGTTGAATTGCCCCTGGAAACGCCTGCCCGCGTGGAAGTGGCTGGACCAGCAGATGAAGATGAAGATGAGCCGGTGCTCTCTGCCGGTGAATCGGACAGGCCCGAGGCCAGGAACTCCTGACAGACGGTGGCCGTCTCAAGGCTGTATCGACCTTGGGCGGAGGCCTCGGGTTCCGGTCCCAAGCGCAAACCGCCTGCCCCCACGGTGGGCACTCCGGGCGCCCCGTAAGAGATATGGGATTCACCAAGTCGATGGCTCCACAGCAACCATCCCGGCAGGTCTCGACCGCCCCTCCAGGGCAGGCTGGCCCGAGGACTTGCTGTGCCCGACTGAAGCGGGTGGCCCTGGCAGGTCTGGTCTGGATCCTGTCGGCAAGCCCCGGTTTCGGAGAGGAAGGCTCCACCAAGCAGGACGAAACTCCGGTCACGCTGCAGAGCGGTCTGGGGGAAGAGCTGCCGGGCTGGCTCTCCCTGTCCGGCGAGTTCCGCTTCCGCTTCGAAAACCTGCAGGGCCTGGGCTATAGCGACGAAAGCGACGACGGCTACGGACTGACACGGACCCGTCTGGAGGTGGGGATCCGGCCGGTCTCCTGGCTGAACTTCGGAATTCAGGCCCAGGACTCCAGGGCGCCGGGTATCCGGCCGGCGCTGTCCAACTCCGGAGCTGTTCGGGATCCGTTCGATCTGCGCCAGGCCTATGCCGAGATCGGCGCCAGCCGGTCTGCGGCATCGCTGAAAGTGGGCAGGCAGGCGCTGATCTACGGCGACTCGCGCCTGATCGGTGCTCCAGACTGGTCCAACACCTCCCGCGTCTTCGACGCCGTAAGGCTGCAGGTGCGAGGATCGGGCGCCAAGCTCGACCTTTTCTCGGCCTCGGTGGTGCGGAACGACCCCAACCGCCGCTTGAACCGATCGGCCCAGGGAGAATACCTGCACGGCCTCTACGTCTCCCTGGAGAACGTCATCCCGGGATCCACTCTCGAACCCTACCTGCTCTGGCAGACAAAGCCCTCGGTCGTCAATGAGCTGAACGCACTCGGAGATCTGGACCGTTATACCCTGGGATTCCGGGCCTGGGGCAAAGGGCTGGGGCCCTGGGACTACAACGCCGCCCTGGTCCGCCAGTGGGGGCAGGCGGCAGGCGCTGAAATCCAGGCCTGGGGCGCCTACGGAGAACTGGGCTATTCGATCGAGGCCAGGCTGAACCCACGCCTCTATGTCCACTACAACTTCGGCTCCGGCGACAAGGATCCCAACGACGGCCGCATCGAGGGCTTCGATAACCTCTATCCCACCACCGCCTTCCTGTACGGCCGCGCCAACCGGGTCGGCTGGCGCAACCACAAGGGCCTGCGCCTGGGGAGCGAGCTGAAGCCGCACTCCAAGCTGACGCTACTATTGGAATTCCACTCCTTCTGGCTGGCCTCCAGGACCGATGCCCTCTACAACGCGGTCGGGCGAGTGGCGGTAGCCCCACCCCCTGGCGGCGCCCGGGACGCAAAGGTCGGCAACGAGGTCGACGCCGTCTTTGCCGTTCCGGTAACCGACAACTTCAGCCTGGGAGGCGGCCTCGCACACATGCTTCCCGGCCCCTTTGTCAAGGCCAACACCCCCGGCCACCCATTCACTTACTCCTACCTGTTCACCAGCTACAAATTCTGAGCGGCAGGACGGTAGGATCCATCGACCAATCGAGGGTACGGGGGCCGTTCCGCCGATACTACCAGCCAACCCTCCCCGGCACCCTGAAGGCATCCTTGAAAAGGGAGAGCTCGGGATGCTCCCAGTCCCCTTGAATGCCCACGATGTCGAAGCGCCAGACCGCCGCTTTTCGACGAAGTCCCCGGCGATAGTCGGCGGCTGCTCCACAGATCCGCCGCTGCTTGGCAAGACCCACCGCTTCCTCGGGCCCTCCGTATAGACGATTCCGGCGATATTTCACCTCAATGAAGGCCAGGACGTCTCCATCCCAACCGATGAGATCGATCTCCCCTGAGCGGCTGCGGTAGCGGTGGGCGACAATGCGATACCCTTGCCGCTTCAGATAGGCGTAGGCGACCAATTCTCCTTTCATTCCCATCTCCGAGGGGTTGGACCGGCGGGGGGCACGGCCGAAGCGCTCGGCCAGCCATCGCTTTCCCTTTTCAAGCCAGATGGACCGCACCGGGGCCCTCGCACGGACCGCAGCCGGCCCAGTGGATCGGTTGGATGAAGACAACAGGTTGCGGAGGGAGAGATGCCGACGGAGAAGCCCAACAGCCGGGAGGGGGCGCGCTGCTCTTATTCCTCAGGGAGCGCCCCGGGGAGAAACCGTCTCGATGCGAGAGGGTCTGGAACGCAACTCGACCTACGCCGCGGCGGATTCGGTCCTATCGCTTCTTCCAGCGGACGCCGTCCTTGGTGTCCTCGACCAGGTAGCCCAGGTCGAAAATCCGGTTGCGGAGCTCGTCCGCCAGAGCGAAGTCTCGGGCCTTCCGCGCCCGGCTTCTTTGCTCGATAAGGCTTTGGATCCGGGGGTCCAGCCCGGACTCTTCAGACTCCCAGAGCGGCAGGACCCGGTTGAGCCTGTCCATGGTGGCCAGAATCGCCGAGCCGTCGGCGTCATGGACCCGGCCGGCCGCCAGGGCGGTATTGACCTGACGCACCCAGTCAAAGACGGCCGCCAGGGCCTGGGCCGTGTTGAGGTCCTGGTCCATGGCCTCCTCGAACTTCTCCAGAACCGCCTTGCAGCCGGACTGGAGTTCGTGATTGGCGCCCGTCGGCAGAGCCTCGGTTTCGATCCGCTGCCTGAAATCCTGCAGCCGCTGGAGCGAGGCCTCGGCCTGCCTTACGGCATCCGCCGTGAAGTTGAGTTGACGTTTATAAGGAACGCTCTGCAGAGCGTAACGGATGGCTCCGGGTTGAATCCCCTTCTCGAGCAAGTCCCGAAGGGTAAAGAAATTGCCCTTGGACTTGGACATCTTCTCGCCGTCCACGATGAGATGCTCCCCGTGAACCCAGTAGCGCACGAAGGGCTTGGCGGTGGCGGCCTCGCTTTGAGCAATCTCGTTCTCGTGGTGGGGAAAGATGAGATCCACCGCGCCGCAATGCAGGTCGAAGGTCTCGCCCAGATATTTCATGCTCATGGCTGAACACTCGATGTGCCATCCCGGACGACCGGGACCCAGGGGAGTCTCCCATCGGGGTTCCCCGTTCTTGGGGGCCTTCCACAAGACGAAGTCCCGCGCATCCTGCTTGTCGTATTCGTCCACGTCCACCCGAGCCCCTGCCCGGATTCCCTCACGGTCCAGCTTGGCAAGCTTCCCGTAGTCCTCGAAGGACTCGATCCGGAAATAGATCGATCCGTCTTTCTCGTAGGTGTAACCCCCGGACTGAAGCTGCCGGATCAGGGCCACCATGTCATCGATGTGATCGGTCGCGTGAACAGCTCGGTCGGGTTTCTCGATGCCCAGCCGATCGCAGTCCTCGAAAAAGGCTTGGGTAAAGCGGTCCGTAAATGTTTTGAGCTGAGCGATGGTTTGCGCCTCGGAATTCCGGATGGTCTTGTCGTCAACGTCGGTGATGTTCATGACGTGAAAGACTCCGAAGCCCTTGTACCGCAGATAGCGCTTCAGAATGTCCTGAAAGACGAAGGTTCTGAGGTTTCCGATGTGGACAAAGTCGTACACCGTTGGACCACAGGTGTACATTTTGACCTGCCGGGGTTCCAGCGGCTGAAAGGGTTCGATCCTTCCGGAGAGGGTGTTGGACAACCGCAGCATGATTGAAATCTCCTGCTGGACTCCTCAGCCCGGCGGCGCCTCCCGCCCGCCCGACTACGACTTCGGGTCGGCCCGATTTCCGGGCCTAGTGTTCTGTCTCAGGAACAGGGTTGCCATGTTTCGGAGCGCAACGGCGCCGGATTCCAGAAGCGCCGCCGATGCAATGCCCATTCATTGTGAGGAGGAGCGACGACGAAGACGGCGCCGTTCCGCCCGAACCCGGAGGGCCGATGGAGGTTCCCCCCAGGGAGAGCAGAGCGTTGCTTGTTCGCTGAATCGCAATGGGTCTGTCGAACCGACCGTATCCTTGGGGAACCTCCATCGGAGATGGCAATCCTGTTCTTCAGACAGGACACCAGAATAGACCGCGCTTCACCGATAAGTCAATACGGGCGAGTCTTTTCCATGGTCCTTTGCACTCCTGTCCGATCCGTGGTACACTCGCCGAGTCAGCATGAATCCCTACCCTTTCCCGACCCTGTCAACCCCAACAGTTCCAGTTGGCGTCAAGCCTTTGAGGGTGCCTTCCTATTGCTGAAACTGAAGCAAATCCAGATTCAAGGCTTCAAATCCTTCGCTGACAAAACCGAACTGACTTTTGACGGATCCGGCATCGCCGCTATCGTGGGACCCAACGGTTGCGGCAAGAGCAACATCTCGGATGCCATTGCATGGGTGTTGGGGGAGCAGAGCGCCCGAACCCTTCGGGGCGGGAGAATGCGGGACGTGATTTTTAACGGAACCCGCTCCCGGCTGCCCCTGGGGCTGGCCGAGGTCAGCGTGGTTCTGTTCGATCCGGAGAGGGCAGAGGAACCGGCCTCGACCGCCTCCTCTGCCTCAACGACGGCTTTGGCCGGCAACGGTCCGACAGTCGGCCAAGACGGCGCCCCTGGCAAGGGTGAGGCAATGAACGAGGGTTCCGGCCGGACCATTCCCTTCGAGGCCAGACCTGCCTCAACCTCCAAAAAGAGGAGAAGACAGTCCAGGAAGCCCGCCAAACCGGGAGAGTTGGTGGTGTCCCGGCGCCTCTTTCGTTCGGGAGAGAGCGAGTACCTTCTCAACGGAAGGAAGGTCCGCCTGCGGGACGTTCAGGAGACATTCCTGGGAACCGGACTGGGACCGGATTCCTATGCGCTGATAGAGCAGGACCGGGTAGGACTGATCCTCAGCTCCAAACCCTCGGACCGACGGGCCATTATCGAGGAGGCGGCCGGGGTCACCAAATTCAAGGTCAAGCGCAAGCTGGCCTCCTCGAAACTGGAACAGGCCAAACAGAACCTGCTCCGTGTCAACGATATCACCGAGGAGGTTTCCCGCCAGCTCGACACCCTCAAGCGCCAGGCCGGCAAGGCCCACCGCTTCCGGGAACTCAGCCAGGAAGCCCGAAATCTCTCCAGGAGCCTCTTCTCCGCCCGCGCCCGCCACCTGAAGGCCCAACTGAGCCAGGTATCGGAAGAGTTCGATCGATTCCAGGACCAGGTCGATCGGAAACAGGAATACATCCAGCAGCAGGAGACCCATTTTCGCCGAGAGAACGACGCTCACTTCGAGGCCGAGACCGCATTGAAAGGGCAACGTGAACGGTTGTCCCTGTTGCAGATGGATAACCAGAGGGATCAGCAGACGATTCAGCATCAGAAGGACCGGTACGACCAACTGGAAGTCCGGTCTCGCGAAAATGCCCTCGAGCTCCAGTTGCTCTCGGAGCAGGAGGAGCAATTTCATGCGCAGGTCGGCGAAAAGCAGCAGGCCCTCCAGCAGGTGACCCGGCAATTCGACAGCCTGGACGAGCAGTACGACGCTCGCAATCGGGAGCAGGAACTCCGGCAGAAGAAGCTGGGCGAACTGGAGACCGCGGGAGACCGACTGAGGTCGGAACAACTGGACCTACTGAGTCGGGCGACCACCCTTCGCAGCGCCGTCACCCAGATGGACGAGCACGAGAAGCAGCTGGGGCTGCAGTCCGTTCGCCTGGAAAACGAACGCAATCAGGCAGCCCGGGATCACCGGAGCCTGGCGGACACCCGTGAAAAGGCCGGCAACCGACACGCCGACGAGGAAGCGCGCCTGCGGGAGTTGGCCGACAGGGTCAAAGCACTCTCGGCAGACGTCGACCGGGAACGGGAGCAGCAGATTCGAGCGCGGCAGCAGGTGGCTGAGAAACGGGAAGACCTCAGTGCGCAGGATCAACGACTTCAGTCTCTTCAGGAGCTGGCTGCCCATCATGCCTACAGCGCCGAATCGGTGCGGATGCTGTTGTCGGTTGCCGACCGGTCCGGCGGCGCCGATTTTCGGACCCACGGCATCCTGGCCGATCTGGTAGAGGTGAATGCCGAGCACGAGAAGACCGTAGAACAGTTTGTGCGTCATGAGCTCGAATATTTCCTGGTGGATTCTCCGTCCAACGCGCGGGAGGGCATCGATCTGCTGCGCAAGAGCGGCGCCGGCAGATCCACTTTTCTGTTCCCCGGCAATGGCGCCTCCGACCTGGCCCCAGACACTCTTGAAGCCCTGGTTCAGGATCTGGCCGATGGAGACCCACGGCTCATTCCCATGAGCCGCGTCATCCGTGTGCCCTCCCGCCATCGCCAGGGGCTGCGCTCTGCCCTCCCCCATCTGTTCCACAGCCTCATTGCCCCCAGCTACGAGGCGGCCCTGGAGATCGCTCACGCCCATCCGAAGTTGACGGTGCTGACGCCCCAGGGTGAGGTGTTTCGAGGACAGCTCATTTCCGGCGGCAGCGGGGACCAGCGCGGACACCTCTCCCTGAAGCGAGAGATCCGCGAGTTGGGCCGCCGGCTCGAATCGGCCCGACGGGACCTGCTGTCGCTGGAGGAACGGTTCCAGGCTCTGGACCGGTCGGTGCAGTCCGGCGAGCAGGAGCTGACCCGGGTGAACCGGCAGGTGCAGGAACTGGAAAAGGAGCTGGTAGGCTCCGATCACCGGCTTGAGTACCTCGCCGGCGAGCTCGAACGCCTCAGCCAAAGGGAGCGGGAATTCGCCGGGGAACTCCGGAGCGTGGCTCAAGAGCGGTCGGAAATCGGCCGGCGCCGCCTCCAGTCCGGATCGGAAATCGCGCGGGCCGAAGCACGCAAGACCGAGGTAGGCCGGGCCATCGACTCGAATCAAGCCGACTGGCGCAGCTTGAGGGACGAATGGTTGCAACATTCGCGGCAGCTCAGCCAAACAGGCTCGGAGCTGGCCGCTTGCGGCGAGCGCAAGCTCGCTACCGAGGCCGACCTGGAACGGGTTCAAGCCAACCTGCAAGCCTGCCTCCAACGCAGGACCAGGCTTGACGCCCAGCGAGAGGAGTGGTCCGGTCAGAGCCTGGAGATACGGAATTCGGTTCGACAACTGGAGGAAACCGTCTTCAATCGAGCCGTGCAACGCGCTTCTCTGGAGGCTGAGATCCGGATCAGGGAGGGCCGGTTGGAGGCGTCCCGAAAGGCCCAGGCACAACTGGGAGAAGAGCTGCAGGGGTGGCGCCTGGAACTGGACGAACTAAGGAACCGGAAGACGCAAATCGAGGTCGACCGCGCCCGGCTCACCTCCGACTATTCCCATCTGGAAGAAACCTGCCGCCAGGAATTGGGGGAACTGCTGGAATCGCTTCAGGTGGAGGGGGCCGGCGAATTCAACCAGGAAACCTATCGGAAAGCGGAGGAACGCTACCTCCGGCTAAGGAAACGCCTGGATTCCATGGGACCGGTGAACATGATGGCCCTGGAGGAATTCCAGGAATGCGAGGAGCGATTCGATTTCCTCAACCGGCAACGCCGGGACCTGCTCGATTCCATTGAGGACACCGGCGCCGCCATCCGCGAGATCGACGAGGTCTCCTGCGAGCAGTTTCAGCAAGCCTTCGACGCCGTGAACCTGAACTTCAGGGAAAGCTTCCGCGAATTGTTCGGAGGGGGGCGGGGCGAAATGAAATTGCTGGACCCTCAGGATCTGCTGGAGACGGGGATCGAGATCGTCGCCCAGCCGCCGGGGAAACGATTGCAGAATGTGCTGCTCCTCTCGGGCGGCGAAAAGGCGTTGACCGCCATCGCCCTTCTGCTGGCCATTTTCAGCTACCAACCCAGCCCTTTTTGCGTTCTGGATGAAGTCGACGCTCCCCTGGACGACGTCAACCTGGGGCGGTACTCGCAGAAGATCAAATCCATGAGCGGGGAGACCCAATTCCTGCTCATCACCCACAGCAAGCGCACCATGGAGGCGGCTGACGCACTCTATGGAGTGACCATGGAAGAGGCCGGCGTGTCCAAGCTGGTCTCGGTCCGGATGAACTGATTCCCCTGCTGCCGGCCGTCTTCTTACGGGTTTCAAACGGGTTCTCACATGGGCCTTGACAACCATCCTCCATGTACTAGAATGGCCCCCTCCTGAAGGAAAAATCCGGGCAAGTCGAAAGGTTCGAGGGTCTCCTCCCTATTTCCGCCCGGCGCTCCCAAACGAAAGGACAGTGAGCAATCCTATGGCCGCAGAGAGCCTGCAAACCGAGGTGAACTTACCCCATCACCACCTGGTCGGAAGAGGCAAGGTCCGAGACAACTACGAAATTGGGGACCACCTGCTGATCATCGCCACAGACAGAATTTCGGCCTTCGACTATGTGCTGGCCAGTGGCATTCCCAACAAGGGACGCATCCTGACCCAGATGTCGCTCTTCTGGTTCGAGCGCATCGCCGATATTGTTCCTCACCACCTGGTAACAGCCGACGTCGAGGAGTTTCCAGCCGATCTTCAACCCTTTGGCCACCTGCTGGCCGGACGATCGATGCTGGTGAAGAAAGCCGAGGTCTTTCCGGTGGAATGCGTGGTCAGGGGTTACCTGGCCGGATCGGGCTGGAAGGAGTATCAGCGGTCCCAGTCGGTTTGCGGCATCCAGCTGCCCTCAGGACTGCCGGAATCGGCCCGCCTGGAGGAGCCTGTTTTTACTCCCGCCACCAAGGCCACCACCGGTCACGACGAAAATATCTCCTTTGAACGAATGGTCGAGCTGATTGGGCAGGACACGGCCGAAAGGCTCCGTGACATCACTTTGTCCATCTACTGCAAGGCCCGCGACTACGCGGCTACCAAGGGCTTCATCATTGCCGACACCAAGTTTGAGTTCGGCGCCTACCAGGGCGACATCATTCTCGTCGACGAAGTCCTGACTCCAGACTCTTCCCGGTTCTGGCTGGCTTCCGACTACGAGCCCGGCAAACCCCAGCAGCCATTCGACAAGCAGTTCGTGCGGAACTACCTGGAAGAGATTCAGTGGAACAAGCAGCCTCCCGCGCCCAAGCTGCCCGACTGGGTCGTGGAAGCGACCAGCCGGAAGTACATGGATGCTTTCGAGCGCCTCACCGACAGAAAACTGGATAGCTGACTGCTGGAACTTCGTCTTGCAGAGAAAACTACGTGACCTACCGATGAAGTGCGTTCCCTTTAATTGATATAAACATTGATTGAAAGAGAATCTTCTTCCCTGTTCAATGGGAAATTCAGTCTTTATTTTAGAAGATTCTCCCTAAAATTCGCTGAATCGCGCAGGCTGCCGGTAACCATGCGGGCGGGTCCGGATCGGATGGGCGATGTCTCGCTTCTACGACCTACACATTCATTCGAATTACTCCAGTGACGCCGACCATCCCCCCCGGCGGCTTTTTGAAATGGCTTGCCAAGCCGGTCTTGCCGGTCTGTGCATCTCCGACCACGACACGGTGGCGGCCATCGCCGAGGGAACACGCCTGGCCCGGGAGTTTCCCCTTGAGTTTTACCCCAACGTCGAGATCAGCACTCATTACCTGACCCGCAAGTTCCACGTGCTGGCCCCCCTGGTCGATTACCGGTCTGCCGAGTTGCAGTCAAGGCTTCAAGGCTTGGCCGAGGGAAGACGTCAACAGGCGAAGGCAAGGGTGGAACGGCTGCGGCATTCAGGTTTCGGGATTACATTTGAAGAGGTCATCCGAGCTATCGGCAACCCGATACCGACGGGTCCGGCCATCGCTCAAGCCCTCTTGGCGAAACCCGAATCCCGGGAGTCTCCCAGGCTGCATCGCTATCTTCACGGGAAGGACGCCGCCCGAGGGGTCATTGCCTTTTATCGAGACTTCTTTGCCCCTGGGAAACCCGCTTTTGCCGAGATGGAGAGGCTCGGAACCCTGGAAGCCCTGCAGTTGATCCGCCGGGCAGGCGGCGTGCCGGTATTGGCCCACCCGGGGGCTCCCGGCTATGAGGCCGACGAGAATGTTCTGCAGACCTTTGTCGCTCATGGACTGGTCGGTTTGGAAGTCTATTCCTCCTACCATGAGCCCCGGTCGACTCGACGGTTCTCCGACTGGGCGGCCCGCTGGAATCTGGTGAAGACGGCGGGCTCCGATTTTCACGGGAGAGTCAAACCGCACGTTCGCATTGGCTCCGTTAAAGTCCGCGGCAAAGAGATGATTGAAGAGCTGATGGACAGGAGGGACTGACTGCATGGAGCTTCTCCGCGAACTGAACTCCCTCGACTGGGTCATCCTGGCGGTGGTGTTCATCTCCGTGTTTGGCAGTCTGCTGAAGGGCTTCGCCCGAGAGGCCATCTCTCTGGGGTCGGTGGTGGTTGGAATCGTGCTGGCTTCCTGGCTGTACTCGATGACCACCGGTTTCTTTCTTCAGTTCGTCACGAGCCAGGACCTTGCCGCCATCCTGGGCTTTGTGACGATTTTCTCGGGATGCCTGATTGCAGGAGCCCTGGTCTCCTTCTTCGTCCACAAATTCGTGAGACTGGCACACCTGCAGTGGTTCGACCGCGTGCTGGGAGCCGCTTTCGGACTGATTCGCGGATGGCTGATCGCTGCCGTTCTGGTTCTGCTCCTGACAGCCTTCCCGATAAAGTTGGCCAGCATCCAGGAAGCCAGGTTGGCCCCGTTCCTCCTGGTCAGCGCCCGGGTCCTGATCCTGATCACCCCTCAGACCCTGAAGGATCGATTCATGGAAGGCTACGGCGAAGTGGAGAGACTCTGGCGGGAACAGTCCGAGCCGCCGAGTGAAGAGGAAGCCTAGGCTGCGTTCAGTTGTCTGCGCAGGGGCCTTCTCAACAGGGAATCAGACACCTTGGCACCCTGAGAGCGAGGGTTGGGAGAGTGGCCGGGTTTTGGGGCGATTCGGCAGCACGGCGCGGAAAACTCATGGGGATTCGATCGTGAAAGACCAACTGGACCGCCTGATCACCGAAATGCTGGATCGAGGGCTTCTCTTTGAAGAAGCCACCAAGGAATTTGAAAAACAGTTTATCATGAAGTGTTTAGAGCGATCCGGGGGCAATCGGACCCAGACCGCCAGGACGCTGGGAATCCACCGCAACACCCTTCAAAAAAAGCTCTCTTCATCCAACCACTCCAACCCCCGAAAAAAAGCCGTTCCAACCAAAAAACGCTTGACTCGGTAGGGACCCGTTCCTATTATCAGCACTCTCGGACCTGGAGTGCTAACGACTCCGATCCGATCGCAAGACTGGTGACATGTGGAATAGAAAGGAGATGCCGGCATGAAGGTCAGACCGCTCCACGACCGGATACTGATCAGGCGCATCGAGGAGACCGAAAACATCAGGGGTGGGATCATCATTCCCGACACCGCCAAGGAAAAGCCCCAGGAGGGAATTGTGGTGGCGGTTGGCAATGGAAAGATCCTGGACGATGGGACCCGCTTGAACCTGGAGGTCAAAGAAGGCGATCACATACTCTTCGGCAAATATTCAGGAACCGACATCAAGATTGAAGGTGAGGAATACCTCATCCTGAGGGAAGACGAGGTCCTCGGTATTCTGGCGGACGCCGGCTAGGAGGCGAAGGCGTCCCACCCGGGCCAACCCGGCCTCGACAGATCAACCCACCAAAAATATGGAGGAATGAAGAATGGCAAAGCGAATTACTCACGGTGAAGATTCCCGTCAAGCCATCCTGAAGGGTGTCAATCAGTTGGCCGACGCGGTTCGCATCACCCTGGGTCCCAAGGGACGGAACGTCGTCCTGGACAAGAAATTCGGGTCGCCGACCATTACCAAGGACGGGGTCACCGTGGCCAAGGAGGTCGAACTCAAGGACGTCGAGGAAAACATGGGCGCCCAGATGGTTCGGGAAGTGGCTTCCAAGACCAGCGACGTGGCTGGGGACGGGACGACCACGGCGACGGTTCTGGCTCAGGCGATTTTCCGGGAAGGCGTCAAGACGGTCGCGGCCGGAGCCAATCCGATGGCTCTGAAGCGTGGCATCGACAAGGCGGTCGACAGAGCCGTTGACGAAATCGGCAGCTTGTCAAAGCCGGTGCGGGGAGAGGCCATTGCCCAGGTCGGCACCGTTTCCGCCAACGGGGATGCCACCATCGGCACCATCATTTCCGAGGCCATGGCCAAGGTAGGCAAGGACGGAGTCATCACGGTCGAGGAAGCCAAGACCATCGAAACCGCCCTGGAGGTGGTGGAGGGCATGCAGTTCGACCGCGGCTACCTGTCTCCCTACTTTGTGACCGACCCGGAGCGGATGGAATGCGCGCTGGAGAATGCCCTCATTCTCCTCCATGAGAAGAAGATCAGCTCCATGAAAGATCTACTTCCCCTGCTGGAGCAGATTGCCAAAACCGGAAAGCCGTTCGTCATTGTGGCCGAGGAAGTGGAAGGCGAGGCCCTGGCAACGCTTGTAGTGAACAAGTTGCGCGGAACGCTCAACTGCGCGGCCGTGAAGGCGCCCGGATTTGGCGACCGGCGCAAGGCCATGCTGGAAGACATTGCCATCCTGACCGGTGGCAGAGTCATCAGCGAGGACCTGGGCATCAAGCTGGAGAATGTTCAGCTTGGCGACCTCGGCGACGCCAAGAAGATCACCATCGACAAGGACAACACCACCATCGTGGAGGGTTCGGGAGCAAGTTCCGACATCCAGGGCCGGGTCAATCAGTTGAGGGCCCAGATCGACGAGACGACTTCCGACTACGACCGGGAAAAGCTGCAGGAACGGCTTGCCAAGCTGGTTGGCGGAGTAGCCGTCATCAAGGTGGGCGCGGCGACCGAAACCGAGATGAAAGAGAAGAAGGCTCGCGTCGAAGATGCGATGCACGCCACCCGGGCTGCCGTCGAAGAAGGCATCGTGGCCGGTGGCGGAGTTTCCCTGATTCGAGCCATTCCCAGCCTCGACACACTCGATTTGGATGGCGATGAGCAGATCGGCTGCAACATCGTCCGCCGGGCCCTCGAGGAACCCTTGAGGCAAATCGCCCAGAATGCCGGTGTCGAGGGCGCAGTGGTCGTATCCAGGGTCGGTGGAGAAACCGGAAACAATGGCTACAACGCCGCCACCGACACTTACGGCGACCTGGTGGAGGCGGGAGTGATCGATCCAGCCAAGGTGACCCGGACAGCGTTGCAAAACGCCGCATCCATCGCGGGGCTACTGCTGACCACCGAGGCTCTGGTGGCGGACATTCCCGAGGAGGACAAGACTCCTCCGCCCGCGCCGCCCCATGGCGGCGGGATGTACTGACACCTGGACCCAAAAACCTCAAAGCCACCGGAGCCCGCTCCGGTGGCTTTTTTTTGTGCCGGCCCCATATGGCCGCCTTGGCGGCTCTCCCCTAATACACAACACTGCCCAGGGGATAGGGTCTTTGGTTGATTATTCCAAGGGTGCCAGCGGGCGGTTCCAGCAAAACGCGAAGGCGGCTGCCGCATTCAGCCCTTGTAAGCAGTTCCCCAATCAACAAGAGCCTTTTGCAAAAATCGTAGCGGGGCAGGTCATCCTGCCGGCAAACCTGAGGTTCTTCCTTTTTCAATATTGGGTGCGACCTGGTCAAAAATGCTGTCTTACCACATAAAGCACAAGAGTCACACGTTGTGATTTTTTGCCTTTTGTGGCCATTCGCGGTAAACGTCCCGCGGCGAATTCTGCAAAAAGCTCAACAATTCATTGGGTTTTTCTTCGGGTCCCTTCGTCGTTCTTCGTGTCTCTTGGTGGATATCTCTTTTCGCCGGCCTATCGGTTTGCGGTACAGCCTTGCTAAAGGTTGAAGAGCATCGAAAACTCCGCCCCTCCCTGGTCAATATTCTTCCACTCCAACCGCCCGCCGTGGGCTTCCACGATCCGTTGGGCAATGGGCAAGCCCAGACCCGTCCCCCCACGCTTGCTCGAATAAAACAGGTCAAAGAGCCGGCCGGTTTCCCCCTCCGAGACTCCGGTGCCGCTGTCGCGAACCCACACCAGCAGGCGACCCGCCTCCCGCCTGGCCCCCATTGAGATCTGCCGCGGTCCATCCCCCCTGGCCAGGACCGATTCCCTGGCATTGACCAGCAGGTTCATGACGGCCTGCTGCAACAAATCCCGGTCTCCCCGAAACTCCGGCAATCCCGGCCCGTCCTGCCTCACCAGCTCGATTCCTGCTCTGTCGAACTCCTTGGCCACCAGCCGGACCACCTGGTCCAGGACCTGCGGCAGCGAAACCACCTGTCGATCCGGCTTCAACGGTTTGGCATAGACCAGAAAATTGCGGGCCAACCGCTCCAGCCTCCGAATCTCGGACTTGGCCCCGGCCAGGAGTTGGGTCATCTCGCCGGAATGGTTCCGAGACTGGGAGACTTCCTCTTCGATCATCTGCAGATTCAGGTTGATGGCGCTCAGGGGGTTCCGGATCTCATGGGCCAGCCCGCTGGCCAGCGTCCCCAGCACCGCCAGCCGCTCGGCCGTGTGGGCTTCGGCCTCGATCACTTGGGCTTGCTTGAGCAGCCAGCGCACATAGAAAAGGGCTACCAGCAGCAGCGCCAGCACCACCGAGGAAGCCACCAGGATCTGCCGATTGATCCGGGTCTGGTCTTCCGCAACCCGGTCTGCGATGAGGGTGTTGTCGAAACCGAAATGGATGAACAGCCTCAATTGCCGCTGGGAAACAACCGGCTCGACCCAGTCGGTAATTCGCTCTCCAGGATTGCTGACCGAAGCGATTTCCTGTCTTGCCCTGGCTGACAGAATGAGGTCGGGAAAGTGGCTCTGCTCCAGTTCCCTTCCCATCTGCAGGCGCTGCCAAAGGAGGTCTCCCCGGGGGTGCCTTGCGAAAACATAGACGACCTGGTCGTTGGCGGCCAACAACTCCTCCAGATACCGCTCCATGTGCTGCCGCCGCAGAAGCTCATCGGCGGGATCGGCGCCCGGCAGCTCCAGATCGACGAGGCGCATTCGATCCTCGATCCGATCCTTCAAATCGTCGCGCAATGCCTCCATTTCAAGCTCCACCCGCTCGCCTGCCCAGCGGTTGGCCAAATCGATCAGGGAAAAGGCGATGGCGCCGATCACCAGCAGAAAGAGAGCGGAGCTGATGTAGAGATGGCGCCTGAAGATCGGCCTGCCCTTGACCAGGCGTGCTCTCAATGACTGCCGATCTGCGCTGGGGGAATCGGCCATGGCGGGTCACCAGCAAGACCGCTGTAACCGCGGGATCGGGAAAAGGGCCCTGGAACGTCAGTCGGAATTCTCATCCCTCAGGCGCTTTTTGCCGAAGATCCAGGCTACCAATATGCCCACCAGGTACAGCAAGAGCATGGGCGCGGCGAAGACCATCAAGGTTGGGATGTCAGGCGTTGGCGTGATGATGGCTGCTGTAATGAAAATAATGAGGACCGCGTAGCGAAGGTTTCTCAACAGGAATCGGGCATTGGTGATGCCCATGATGGAGAGGAAGAAAATGACGATCGGAATTTCGAAAATGATGGCGCATCCCAGGATGACGACCAGGGCAAAGTCGAAGTAGAAGGTTGCGGTCACGATCTCCTGAAAGTTTCGGCCGAAATCGGTGAGAAAGTTCAAGGTCATGGGAAGGCCGACCGTGTAGGCGAAGATTCCCCCCAGAATAAAGAGCATGCTGGACGACAGCAGGAAGGGTATGGCGTATCGTTTTTCGCGGGAATAAAGCCCCGGGGCAATGAACAGCCAGACCTGCCACAGTACCACGGGGGAGGCCACAAAGATCGCGGCGTAGAAGGAAGCCTTCATGTAGATCATGAAGGGCTCGGTGGGGCTCAGATAGGTCAGCTTGCGATCTCCCAGGTGCTGGGTGATCGGAACCGACAGGAAGTCGAAGATTCTCTCGTGAAAGATCCAGCAGGCAACAAAAGTGATGCCCACCGCGGCGATGGCCACGATGATGCGCCGGCGCAACTCGTCCAGATGATCCAAAAAGGACATCTTGCCGGAGGCCGCAAGCTCGTTTTCGTCCCTTGGGTCAGTGTCCATCCGGCTTGGGTTCAGGCTTGGGCTCCGAACTCAAGCCGGGCGAGGAGGCTGTGGCAGCCTCCGGCTCCGGGCCGGAGTCGGCTTCTGAAGGTTGGGAGGGAGCTTCCAGTTGCTCCCCGGCGGAGGCGGATTCCGCCGCGCTATCGCCGCCCTCCGCTTCGGAGGAGGTCGGCGCTGCCGGATCCTCCCCGGTCTCGACGGCCGGTTGAGGGTCGGCAGGCGCGGCTTCAGCCGGCTTGTCCAGCTTGGGTGGGGGTGGGGGAGGCTCGTATTCGGCCGCGCGAACCTCTTCCTCCAGTGTATTTCTGAGCTCGTTGGAGGCGCGCCGGAACTCGGAGAGGCCCCTGCCGAGAGATTTCCCCAGTTCAGGCAACTTTCGCGGCCCGAATACCAGCAGAGCCACGACAAAAATGATGATCAACTCGGGTACGCCGATAGGGCCCATCCGTTCCTCCAAACGTACCGAATCATAATGGGAGCGGGGGTTCAAGTCAAGGCAGAGCTGCCGTTTGAGGCTTTACTTCGAGCGGGGGCCGGTGCTATATTTGGGCCAAGTTAAGAGGTGGGTATGCAAAGACTTCGTTCCTGGACCACGGTCGCGACCGTCATCGTTATCGCCTCCCTGATTGGAGGATTTTGGGGGAGGCCGGTTCAAGCGACGTCCCAGTCCAACGAACGTGAACTCCTGGTGAACGTCTACTCCCAGGTGCTCGACCTGGCGGAGAAGTACTACGCCGACGAAATCGACGTCGAGAAGAGCGTTCACGCTTCGCTGCGGAGCATGTTGAAGACGTTGGACCCCCATTCGAACTTCTTCGACGCCAAGCAGTTCGCCCAATTCAGGGAAGACCAGCGCGGGAATTTCTATGGGCTGGGCATCATCATCTCCATGAGGAATGCCAAGCCCACCGTCATCACGCCCATTCCGGGGACGCCCGCATACCGCCTGGGCATTCGCTCCGGAGACGTCATCGCCAAGATTGAAGGGAACCCCACCGAGGGATTGGATATTCAGGCGGTCGTGGAAAGGCTGAGGGGCCCCAAGGGGACGGTGGTCAACATCTCCATAGACCGAGTCGGAATTCCGAAATTGCTCGATATGGCCATCATTCGCGATGAGATCCCCCACCACAGTGTTCCTTTCGCCTTCTTCTTCCGCCCGGGTATCGGCTACATCAAGCTCAGCACCTTCAACGAGACCACCAACAGGGAAGTTCAGGAAAGCCTGGAGAAATTGGGAACGGATCTGCAGGGTCTGATCTTTGACCTGAGATCCAACCCCGGAGGATACCTGCAGGCGGCCATCCAGGTGGCGGACAAGTTCCTGAAAAAGGGCCAGAAGGTCTTGATTACCGACGGACGCACGCCAAGCGCCAAACAGTCCTACGAAGCCCCCAGAGGATCCGGTGGAGTTCTGTTCCCCCTGGTGGTGCTCATCAACACCGGCAGCGCCAGTGCTTCCGAAATCGTGGCCGGCGCCATTCAGGACCATGATCGCGGGCTGCTGGTGGGCGAAGTCAGTTTCGGCAAGGGACTGGTTCAGACGGTCTATCCCCTGGACAACGGCGCGGGCGTTTCCCTCACCACCGCCAAGTGGCACACTCCCAGCGGGAGGCTCATCCAGCGAGATTACGCCAATCAATCGTATATCGACTACTACTACGCCAGAAACAAGGATCCGGAGAAGAGGAAAGTCTACTATACCGACAGCGGGCGTGAGGTTTACGGGGGAGGTGGCATAACTCCGGATTTCCAGATCAAGACCAATAAGATCAATGAATTCCAGCTGCTGCTGACCAGCAGGGGAATGATCTTCAGCTTCATCCGTGCCTACAACGCCGACCACCCGACAGTGGACCGGAACTTCCAGGCAACGCCCGAAATCCTGAAGGAATTTCGGACTTATCTGACCAGTCAGAAACTGGTCTACAAGGAAAGCGACTTTCAGGACAACCTGGACTTCATCAAGTTCCAGATGCGCTACGAATACTTCCTCTCTCGGGTGGGTCAAGCCGAGGCTCACAAGGTTTCCCTGGAGAACGATCCCCAATTCGCCAAGGCACTGGAGGTGCTTCCTCAGGCCAAGGCTCTCATCAACCGTGACTCGGGCGATTCTGACCTGCTGGTCAGAAAGCAGGGAGATTAGTTCCCCCGGCTGTACTCCTCATACCCGAGCAGCGCTCAACCCGCAGAAGCCCATCATTGGTCGCATCCATAAGATCCCATGACCCAAATGACCTATGAAGCCGTCATTGGCCTCGAGGTTCACGCCCAACTGCTGACCCGAACCAAGATCTTCTGCTCCTGCCCTAACCAATTCGGAGCCCCCCCCAATACCAATACCTGTCCGGTTTGCCTGGGTCTTCCCGGAGCTCTGCCGGTGCTGAATCGCGAGGCGGTCGTCATGGCCGTCAAGGCTGCCCTGGCGTTCAATTGCCGCATCAATTCCCTTTCGATTTTTGCACGCAAGAATTACTTCTATCCCGATCTGCCCAAGGGCTACCAGATTTCCCAATTCGACAAACCCCTGGCGGAATACGGACACCTCGATCTCGAGGAGAACGGCCACCCCCAACGGGTGGGGATCAAGCGTGTCCATCTGGAAGAGGATGCCGGCAAATCGATTCATGACGGATTTGCCGATTCCGATCGCTTCAGTTATATCGACTTGAACCGGAGCGGCACGCCGCTGATCGAAATCGTCAGCGAACCCGAGATCTATTCTCCGACCCAGGCCCACGACTACCTGACCCGCCTGAAGGTCATTCTCGAATACCTGCAAGTCTGCGACGGCAACATGGAGGAAGGCAGTCTCCGTTGCGACGCCAACGTGTCGATCCGCCCGGTCGGCTCACAGACTCTGGGAACCAAGACCGAGCTGAAAAACCTGAACAGCTTCCGCTTTCTGCAGAAGGCGCTCGAATATGAGATCGGCCGCCAGACACGCCTCCTGCAGCAGGGAGGTACCGTTACTCAGGAAACCCGCCTGTGGAGCACGACTGAGCAGCGTTCCTTCCCCATGCGCAGCAAGGAAGAAGCTCACGATTATCGCTATTTCCCCGAACCCGACCTGCCGCCCCTGGCGGTGGACGTCGATTGGCAGCATGAAATACGGGCGGACATGCCGGAGCTGCCCGAAGAAAAAAAGCAGCGGTTCGTGGACGAGTATTCCATCCCCGCATACGACGCAGGTGTGTTGACCACCACGCGTGCCCTGGCCGATTTTTTCGAAGACACCGCTGCCCGATCCCGAAATCCCAAGGCGGCTTCCAACTGGATCATGGGAGACCTGTTGCGTGACCTCAAGGAATTCAATCTCGACATCGAATCCTCTCCGATCAGCCCCAGCCAATTGGCCGAACTGATCGGATGCATCGACAGCAAAGAGGTGTCGGGCAAGATGGCCAAGGAAATCTTCGAGGCCATGTTTCGGGAGAAAAAGCCGGCCAGGCAGGTCATCCGGGAAAAGGGTCTGAAGCAGATCACCGATCCCGATGCGATCACAACCGTGATTGAAGAGGTCCTTGCCGGCAATCCCAGAATTCTCGAGCAGTATCTTGGCGGCAAAAAGGCCACCTTCGGTTTCTTTGTGGGTCAAGTCATGAAGGCCACCAAGGGGCAGGCCAATCCCCGCTTGGTCAATGAGTTGTTGAGAAAGAGGCTGGACGGTTAACGCCGCAGGAGTTAGGAATCATGCCGGAACGATCTGTGCTTTTTGGAACCCAACGGGAGTCGGGAGCGGACTTCATGGAATTTCGGGGCCGGGAGGTTCCCAAGCGCTTCACTTCTCTGGATGAGGAGTATGCCGCCTTGGGCCATGAGGCCGGTCTTCTCGATCTGTCGGTTCAGGGTGTGGTCGAATTGCGGGGCAGAGACCGATCGCGATTTCTCCATGGAATGGTTACCAACGACATCCGGAGTCTCTCACCGGGTCAGGGTTGCTATGCGCTCATGCTTACTCCCCAGGGACGGATCCTCACCGACATGCGAGTCCTCTGTCTGGAGGAAGCCCTGATGCTGCTGGTCGACGCCGACCTCGTGGAGAAGGATCTGGCCCTCTTGAGGAGGTACATTATCGCGGATCAGGTCGAGGTCATCGATCGGTCGGCCGACCTGGCTATTCTCTCGCTGCAAGGACCCAGGGCGGCCGAGGTCATCGCAGGGCTGTGCCGAGGAACCTCCCCGCCGGAGGCCCCCTTCGAACATCGCCTCATTCAAGTCGGGAATCTGCCGGTCCGCTGCGCAAGGGTGCGGCGAACCGCCTCGGGAGGCTGCGACCTCATCGTGCCCGAATCCCAATCAGTCGACCTCTGGAACCTCCTCCTTCAGGCGGGAAAGCCGGCCGGACTACGCCCGGTAGGCCTTGCAGCCTGGAACGTCCGCCGGCTTGAGGCGGGTATCCCCTGGTACGGCATCGATATGGACGAAGCCCGCATCCCCCTGGAGACCGGCCTGGAAGAAGCCATCAGCTATAGCAAGGGGTGCTACATCGGCCAGGAAGTCGTGGCCCGGGCTACCTTTCGCGGACACGTCAATCGCAAGCTCACGGGTCTCCTGCTGTCATCCGGGGAGCCCGCCCGGGGGGGAGACAAGATATTCCGCAACGGGCAGGAGGTGGGCTGGGTTACGGACAGCGCCTACTCTCCCGGGCTGCGGCGAGCTATCGCCCTGGCTTACGTTCGCAAGGAGGCCTGGGACCCCGGCACGAGCGTCGGAGTGGATAGCGGCGGGGTCCGGACCGATGCCGAGGTGACGCAGTATCCCTTCGACTGAAAGCGAGATGGGCGGAACTCACTCGACGGATAACGGGATTGCCCGTTCCAGGCCGTTACCGTCTCTCGGACGGCCTGACGACGACCAGCCATGACATCGTTTCGTTTCACAACCGAACTGGAGATTCGCTTTCGAGATCTGGACGCCCTGGGCCACGTCAACAACGCCGTCTATCTCACCTATTTCGAGATCGTTCGCACCCGATATTGGAAGCACCTCTTCGGACTCCCTCCCGCCCATGACTGGGGATTCGTGATGGTGCGAACCGAGTGCAACTACCGCTCCCCCGCGCTCCTGGGTGAGACCATTACCATTGCCGCCCGAATCTCCGCCCTCAAGAATTCCAGCTTCACCTTCGAGTATCGCCTGACCGAGAGCCGGACCGGGCGTCTGATCGCAGACGGCCTGTCGGTGCAGGCCTGTTTCGACATGAAGAACGGCCGGACGGTTCCTATTCCGGAGACGATGCGGCAACAGGTCAAGGACTTCGAAGGGCTGGAATGAGGATTCGCCGGGCGAAAGACGAGTCCCGCCACCGGCTCGACTGCGGGCTGGATCTCCTATGCGGCGATCTCGTCGATTCCGTCCCCCCCACCGGTTCGACCGCGGGCGGGGCCCTTGTCTCACCGACTCCTGTACCGTTCTGAGAAGGACCTTTGGCGGATAATC